>WGOA01000047.1 GCA_016124275.1 Bacteroidota bacterium | reverse complement strand
CCGCTGAGTTGCAGACGCGTGACTGTGAACGGCGCGTGACTGCGCACGGCGCGAATCTCGCGAGCAGGTCATAGCCTGCGGTGGAGGCATTTTTTCCTGATCCTGGGCAGAGGCAACGGTTGGTTCATCCGCGGCGTATTGCCTTTGGCAAAAGTTGGCATCGCCTTTGCCTGCGTTTTCATACCCATCCAATCCCCTTATGGACCATCAACCTTCTTCTGCCGTTCTGCACACTGCTGAAGTGGCTGACCGCGCATCGTTTGCGCGATTTGTCGGCCATCTGCTGGAAGATTATCTGGAACACCCCGACGAATGGGAGAATATCTCGTTGCAGGACTTTCTGGAAGCCATGCAAATGCACGCGTTGGACATTATGCGCCAATACCACCATGTGCAACAGCCCGATCAAATCGGAGAAGAACACCCCAATTGGCGACAGTTTGCTGACTTATTGCTGGATGCGCGGGTAAAACCGCTGTAAATTTGAAGGAATCAGCGAGGCTGCTTACCGCTCAATTCGCTGTTTTCAGGGGATGGGTATTCCCAAAAAATACCTATACTGTGCTGTGTTCCGTTTATAAATTCTGGAAACGCTAAAAACCCTATCAGATAGCCGTGCCCAGACTTTAAGAACGGAGTTTTAGAAGTACCCTTATGTTCCTGGATTTCTTCTTCGCTCTGCGGCAGCAGGGTTTTCCGGTCAGCCCACACGAATACCTGAATTTTCTGGAAGGGATGGATCGAGGCTTGACCGAAGGCAGTGTGGATGATTTCTATTACCTGAGCCGCTCCATTTTTGTCAAACACGAGGTCTGGTTGGATCGATTTGATCTGATTTTTGAGCGCTATTTCAGGGGGCAAATGGACCAGGCCGATGCTTTATTAAAAAACATACCGGAAGACTGGCTGCGGAGGGAATTAGAACGGGTACTGACCCCGGAAGAATGGAAAAACCTGGAAAGCAGCGGAGGAATCGATGCCCTCTTAAAGCGATTTTCTGAACTGCTTCGCGAGCAAAAGGAACGCCATGCAGGCGGCAACAAGTGGATCGGTACAGCCGGAAGCTCCCCATTTGGCCAGGCAGGCAATGCGGCGGACGGTCTAAAAGTTGGCGACGGACCAGGCCAACGGACAGGAACTGGCTTGTGGAATCGACGAGATTTTCAGAATCTGGACGATTCTGTAGAGCTCAATACCCGCAATCTAAAACTCGCCCTTCGAAAACTGCGGCTTCTGACGCGTGAGGGCCGCGAAGATGAACTGGACCTGGCAAGCACCATCCGCCGCACTTCGGAGAATGCCGGAATGCTGGACATTGCCATGCGGGCCAGCCGACGCAACCGGGTCAAAGTACTGTTGTTGATGGATGTAGGTGGATCGATGTACGAACACGTTCAGGCCTGTGAACAACTGTTCAGTGCTTCGCGCCATACTTTCCAGCGTATGGAATCCTATTATTTCCATAACTGTATTTACGGTCATGTTTGGAAAGACAATCGCCGCCGCCAACAACAGCGCACGCCTACATTGGAACTATTGGCGCGTTTCAAACGCGACTTCAAAGTCATCATTATCGGCGATGCCGCTATGGCACCTTCAGAGCTGCATTGGCGAGGCGGCAGTACCGAACATCTCAATGATGAGGCGGGCAGCGTCTGGCTCAGCAGAATTCGCGATCACTTTGACCATGTAGTATGGCTCAACCCCAACCCGGATTATGGTTGGTCCTATTTTAGCACGACTCAGGACATTCGCGAACTGTTTGGCAAGCGCATGTTTCCGCTTACGTTGGACGGCCTTGGCCGTGCCATGAAGGCGCTGAACAATCCTGCCCTGCGCTATGAAGCTGTCTGGATCGATTCATGAGGCGGCTACCTTTTGCAGGTAACTGCTCCTGAATCACGTATTGCGAATACTGCCGCGAAATGCCCTTGCACACCTATTGCTCCTTAATCAAGCACCGTACAGGAAATGAACAAACGCGATGCCTAACATAAATTTTATTATTCTCACAAGACTACCCGGCTTACGCCTGGGATATCCATGATCAAATCCGGGCCAAAGGCCGTGGCCGGTGTTTGGTACCCATGCGGCGCCTTTCCAGCCAAAACCAGCCGAATCACTGCCAGGGTTGCCAAGGCAGTCAACGTATAGCCTTCGGGCAGATCCAGATAGGCCCGCTTTGATTCCGTGCCTCTAACGACTTCACCCCAAATGTAACTGCGGGCATTCTGGCGGTGTTCATCAGAAGGACCTGCCGGCCGCTCTTTGATTTTTCGCCGCATATACGAGCGAATAGGCCCTATCCGGGTCAGCCAGCCTGTATAGTTAATCATGCGCATGCCCTTTACCGATGACGGGGGCAGGCAATTGTACACCCGAATATCAGGAATACCTGTACTGGTGTAGGCAGTGGACAGATCACCCCATGGAATCGTCACTCCGCTTCTTTCAGCAAATCCAAAGTCAAACTTCTGGCTGTGGAAGGCGTGGGGCACTTTTCGCAACTTGCCGCCCTCGCGAATCACGCCACCTTTGGATGCATTTTCCAACACAGTCAACGCTGTTCCATGAGAGAGTTTACCGCCCGGCGAATACAGCGCCAACGTTAACCGATCGGCATTGGGAAGTTGCTGGCTTAACCAAGCTGCCAGACAATCTGAAGGCACTACATCAAAACCAGTCCCTGGTAAGAGGGTAATACCCGCAGCACGCGCTTCAGCATCTCTTGTTTTAAAGTATTCAAATACCTGCAATTCTCCTGTTATGTCCAGGTAAGTCTTCCGATTTCGAAGGCAGGCCTCTGCCATCTGTTGGCAGGTATGTTCAAATGGACCGGCAGCGTGCAACACCATTTGGCAACGCTGCATGGCTTCATCCAGTTTGGCCTTGTCCTCCAAGGCAAAGACTGAATATGCACAACCCAAAGATTCAGCCAATGCTTTTGTCCGGGCCGCATTCCTGCCAGCTAACAAGGGGCGTAATCCCTCCTGCACCGCCATTTTTGCAATCAGCTGACCCGTATATCCATATGCACCATACAATAAAAAATCTTCCATTGCCTCTCCTTAAAATGATGAAAACGCAGTTGGGGATACGGCGTCTCCAACTTCGCCTCCCCGAAACTACGTTTTTCCCGCGCTTGGGGATGCTTAACCACAAAAACGGCTTGCTGCTACCGGAGCACCTTACGTCAGCAATTCCTGATAAGGACCCGCTACTTCCAATCCGGCATTTCTACCTTCTCCTTCAAAAACCACGGCTCCATTGTGAAGCGTTAACCGGATGCGGAGCCGTGCGGACATGGATTCACTTACCCTTCCCGCCATCAAGCCCTGTACCGGAGAAACGAGCTCTGCCCCATCGCTGCGCACTGCGTGAACAGTTAATCGGTGCGTCCGATCCTGAATACAAATTTCTACGTGGCCATCATGGACAGCCACTTTGGTTAGTTTAGCGCCCGTATAGGTGGTAAAGCGATACAACTTTCCCCCTACCCAAAGCCCACCAATAAAACCGACAAAAGCATTGCCCAGCCAGGGAATCCGGGCTACGGATGCTTTAAAGGAAACACCTTGTTGCACGCCGGACTGCCCTTCGAACTGGGTTCCTGACAAAGCCCCATGCTGACTGCTAATTTGGTTGTGCTCCTGAATCCCGCCCTCCCGTTTGCCTTCTCCGTGGGTTTCTAACTCGCCTTCCCGTCTGCCTTCTCCGCGGTTTTCTAACCCGCCCTCCCGTCTGCCTTCTCCGCGGGTTTCTAACCCGCCCTCACTCGCCTCTTCGCGGTTTTGGGAAAAGTGGTTGCTCTGCATCCAAATCCAGGAACTGGGAAAGGAGCGCCCCCAATCTTTCTCCAGGTATCCGCGACCTCCATCAAACGGCACATCTTTTCCTTGCAGGGTCAGGTTTCCCTGAAGCACGGAGTCCATGGATACAATGCCGTGGTAACACTCCATAAAAGGAACAAACGCGTACCAGCCCATGATGCCAGGCGAAAAGGGCCGAACGGGCCAGGGCACCGATTGGCTGAGTTGTATCGCGCCTTTCAGATCCGGCAAATCCAACTGCATTGCTGTCCGGGAGAAGCTGTTTTGCCCCAATTGCAGCGCAAACTGATCCTTGGAAGGTTGGAACGCTTCAACAGGAAATCGGTGGTAGGCTGCTGTGTTTCGGCGGCCGTCCAGCACCTGAACAAAGGAGTGCCCTTCTCCATTCTCGTCGAAGGCAATTCCGGGAATCACCGCCAAGGCCGTTCCTTCATCTGGCGAAACCAGTTTGAAATACCACCCTTCAAAGTACCGGCGAGTCTTGCCCCATCCCTGGAATCTTTCCGGATACCAGGTAACCCGCCACCGTTGCCATGCATGCATCATTCGGGCAAACATAGCACAGACAAAGCCGCAAAAAACTTGCTGTGCGTATTTTCACAGCATGTGCGGCCGCTTTACCATAACCAAAACAGAACAAGAACTGGAAAAACGCTTCGGAGCGAATTTCTATACCCGCGTGCTTGAAGCGCGTTACAACATCGCCCCGACCCGCAACAGCCCGGTGCTCACCGCGGAGAAACCCTTCGAATTCCAGTTCTACCGCTGGGGGCTGATTCCTTTTTGGGCCAAGGATCCTTCCATCGGATTGAAAATGATCAATGCCCGCCAGGATACGCTCGCTGAGAAACCGGCTTTCCGGAACGCCCTCCAGCAGCGCCGATGCCTGGTCATCGCTGACAGTTGGTACGAATGGGTTGTTGTCGGCCATCGCAAACAGCCTTACCGAATCTTGCGAAAGGACCGTGAGGCCTTTGCTTTTGCCGGTCTTTGGGAAAGCTGGAATCCCGCTGCTCACGCAGAAACCCGCGTTCCCGAACAAACCATTCACTCCTTTACTATCATTACCGCCCCTGCGCTGAAGTCCATTGCCTCTATTCATGACCGCATGCCAGCCCTCTTGTTGCCAAGCGTGGAGCGGAACTGGCTGGACCCCACACGCTCCGCAACCGAGGCCATGGAACTGTTGCAGCCTTATCCGGAAACCGAACTGGAGTACTACCCGGTATCCGAAGCCGTGAACAATGCCCGAAACGAAGACCCAAGGCTTATTGAAGCACAGGTTCCCCGCAGCCATCCCGAAACTGGGACCTTGTTTTAGGGAACGCCCTGCCGCGGGAACGCCCTGCCGCGGGAACGCCCTGCCGCGGGAACGCCCTGCCGCGGGAACACCCTGCCGCGCTCAACGGCCCGGACGTTTGGCCTTGGCAGACGCTGCATCCACAACCGGCACGCGACCCGCAGGCGCTTCGGAGTAACGGGGGTCCGGGATCCAGGTCAGGCGTTCCAGGTGCTGCACTTCAAGGGTTGGTACACCGAAATCCAGCGAAACCTTGCCGGTCATGCCGTAAACGCCCCTTCCAACAATTGGAAAACGTTTGAGCGAAGGGGGAAAGTGGACCGTGTCAAAATTCCCCCCCTCGGCATCCATAAAGGTGCCGAACTTCATCAGCTCGCCGCTGCTGGCCCGAACGTCCTTGGTGCAAACCAGGTAACCCGGCACATACACTGTCCGCCCTTCGCAGGCAGCCAGTTCTGAGGCGAGCTTGCGCTTCGCGGGAAGAGGTTGATCCAGGAGCAAAAACGGATCACACAAAGGAAAGCCCAACAACTCCAACTCATCGTAGGCATCCTCCACTGACGTGTGCGTAAGATCGGGAAGCGCATAATGGCGGGCCGGTACACAAAACAACTCGTCTTTGTGGTCCGGTGCCCGCCCTGCCGCTGCGCCAAAAAGCATGGCAGCATCCCACAGCGATTGCTTTTTGGTTCGGCCTGTAAAGCGAAACGCGCCAATTCGAACTAAAAGATTGAGTTGTTCCAGGCTGAGTGGTACGCGGCGCACAAAATCTTCCAGATCGTCATAAGGCCCGTGTTGCATTCGCTCGGCCTCAATCTCCAGGGCGCGCTCGCGCTCGAAGTCCTTGATGTGCTGGAGTCCCAGAAAAAGTTGATCCCCCAGAATGGAGGTTCGGTACGCCCCGCGGTTTACACATGGCGGGTGAATGCTGGCTCCAGCCATGCGCGCCTCGTTCACATAAAACTCTGTAGAATAAAATCCACCAAAATTATTGATGACGGCCACCATGAACTCCCGGGGGTAGTAAGCCTTGAGAAACAAACTTTGGTAGCTCTCCACCGCAAAGCTTGCCGAGTGCGCCTTGGAAAAGGAGTACCCGGAAAAACTCTCCATCTGCCGCCAGACCTCGGATGCAATTTGCTCCGGGTAACCGCGCTCGGCGCAATTGCGGAAATAGGTGTCTCGGATTTTCTGGAAGCCGTCGCGCGAGCGGTACTTGCCGGACATGGCGCGTCGCAAAATGTCGGCATCAGCCAAATCAATGCCGGCAAAGTGATGGGCCACCTTGATCACATCTTCCTGATAGACCATGACCCCGTGCGTCTCCTCCATCAGCTCCCTCATCTTGGGGTGCAGGTAAGCAAAGGCATCGGGGCGGTGATGCCGCTGAATGTACTCGCGCATCATGCCCGACTTGGCCACCCCGGGCCGGATGATGGAACTGGCAGCCACTAAGGTCCGGTAGTCTGCACATTCCAGCTTGCGCAACAGTTGCCGCATGGCCGGAGACTCAATGTAAAAACACCCGATGGTGTCGCCGACGCGGAGGCGTTCGTTCAACACCGGGTCGCGCTTGAAGCGCTCCACATCGTCCACATCCACTGACTTTCCAAGATTCTGCCGGATCACCTCCACGCTCTCTTTGATGTGTCCCAGCCCGCGCTGGCTGAGGATATCGTACTTGTACAATCCGATATCTTCGGCAACGTACATGTCAAACTGCGTAATGGGAAACCCCTTGGGCGGCAACTCCGTGGCCGTGTACTGGTAGATGGGCTCTTCGGCAATCAACACCCCACCGGCGTGAATGGACAAATGATTGGGAAAATCCGCGATGCGCTCCCCGTAGCGGAAAATCATGCGCGTAATGTCATCCTGAAGTGCAGGATCATTGGGATTGCGCACAAGTCGGTCAATCTCCGGTTTGGGTAAGCCAAAGACCTTGCCCAACTCCCGGATAATGGAACGCCCTTTAAACGTTGAATAGGTAGCAATCAGTGCAGTATGCCGACGGCCGTAGCGCTTGAAAATGTAGTCGGTCACTTCATCGCGCTCATCCCAGGAAAAATCGATGTCAAAATCCGGCGGCGATGCGCGATGCGGGTTGATAAAACGCTCAAAGTACAGGTCCAACTCAATGGGGTCAACATCGGTAATTCCCATACAATACGCCACGGTACTGTTTGCACCGCTGCCGCGCCCCACATGCCGGAATCCGCGGGAGCGCGCATAGCGGATGATATCCCAGGTAATCAGAAAATAGGGTGAAAACCCAAGCTTGTCGATCACCGTCAACTCGTGTTGCACCTGCTTAAGCGCTTCAACACCGCGTCCGTAGCGGCGCCTCCAACCGTCCATCGCCAACTTCTCCAGCAGAAGGCGGTCGTCAGCCGGGTTGCCAGTAAAGGTCTTTCGGTTCTTAGGGGTAGCGGTGTCCGGGTCAAAAACACAGCGCTCCAACACCTGCATGGTGTTGTAAATTAACTGGGGAAAGGCCCGGTAGGGCTCAAGCAACGCATCGGTCTCCAACAGCACTTCGCCTGGATCAGCCTGGGCCGAAACGGGCAACTTACTCAGAATAGTGTTGTGATCGATGGCGCGGAGCAAGCGGTGGGTGTTGAAGCCCACTTTGTCCAAAAAGGTGACGGGATGCCAGATAAGCAGACGGGACATCGCTGCATGCTCCGGCCTGCGCCGCAAATTGCGCGCCTCAGCAGGACGCACCCCGAGGTACTCGTTATCGCGCAACAGTTCCGGCGCCAGCGCGCCTAATGGATAGACAAACAGGCAGTGATCCAGTTCCGGGGCGCGAGCCGGCAAAGGTTCCTGACCACAAAGATGCTGGGACAAAAACTCGTTGAGCTGGCGAAACCCCGTGGTATCCCGGGCTAAGCCAATGTAAAAAAGCACGCCTCGCGAGCCACCCGCAAAGCGCCGCTTATCCTCTGAGCGAAACTCAATGCCCACCACGGGTTTGATGCCCTTCTCTCGACAGGCTGCCACGAATGGAAATACCGCAGAGGTATTGTTCAAATCGGTAAGGGCTAAAACTTCTGCGCCCCGCGCGGCTGCGGATTCAACAAGCTGTTGTGGAGACAAGGTGCCGTACCGAAAACTGAAATAGGTGTGGCAGTTGATGTACATGGTGAGACAGCGAAGGACGGCGCAGACCAAAGCGGTTGCGCAGGTAAACGAACGAACAACAAGAACTTGATGAGGGCAGTGCTTAGTCAGGCTGCTGGAACTGCCGAAAGAGCCGGGACAAATCAGCGGATTGCTGGTGCAGGGTTCGCCAGCCCTCATCGGTAATGTAGCGGCAGCGCACTGCGAAATCGAGCCATACCCGGGCTTCTGCATTGGACGCGTCTGCCTGTGCCAGATGGAACACAAATTCATCTGGCTGGTCCCGATAACGCCAGGCATCCGCCAGATGAACACAAACGCACCGGGAAGCTTTGCGCAAAGGATCTGCCAAAGCATATTTCTCTTCGGCAGGAAAATAACGGGACACTTCGAAAAGGTCCATCGACCAGTCAAACGCAGACTGGTAAACCGGCCAATGGGCAGGATCATCCACCTGTGCTGCCAGCAGCAGCGAAGCCCGTTCTGTACGGCTTAAGCTGTTATCGCGAACCAGCGGAGATTCTTTCAGCGACGGTGACGGTGGTGTGTAGAAAATATTGCGGTTAAGCGTTTGCAGCGACATGGCTGGGAGAGTTAACAGGGTGAAGGTTCAGGCAAAATCATCAGGAGCGATCCGGGTCAAGCGCTGCCCAGGCCAGGCGAAACCGCGCCGACAAGTCGGCGCATTCCGCATAGGGATCGCCGGCACGGGCGGCCTCCGTACTTAACCAATGCGCCGCCGCAATCAGTCCATCCATCGCATAGACGACGGGAGCCAGCGGGGGAAAAGCCGCTTGGTTCAGCACGGCGCAGTCGGCGTTGCGCGAATGGCCAGCCCGGCTGAGGGGCTTGCGGACATCTGTTTGGCTGCCATCGCTGCGCGTGTACCACAACCCTTGCTGCACGGCCTCAGAGGCGCTGAGCGCAAAGCGGGCCGTCTCCGGAAACCAATCTGCATGGCGCAGGGCCAGATCGGCCAGCCGTCCGGGAAGCGTCCCTAACGCTGAAGCCAGATCGCGCTCCAGCAATACCCGCTGGCCGCGCACCGTCCGCACCCGGGCAAGCGCACGGTGAGGGTCCGGGGCATCAACCCGTCGGCGCAACGGCACTGCGGCTTGCGGTGGCCGCTGGCGCGCTGGCTCAACTGCCGGACGGACTTTCCTCAGGCCGGAACCAAAACGGTGCAGACGGCGGGATTGATTGGGAACAACAGTTCTGGAGGCGGTTTTGCGTTTTGTTGCGTTCATGTTGATCAATTTATCGTACCCATTGAGCGTACCCGTTGAGTAATAAAGCGGGAACCCAGAGAAGGCGTACAGTTTATACTTTGGCAAAAGGGTTGAAATCGGGACGGGCGCTGACCAAACCCAGGCCCACAGCGCGCATGAGTTTATTGGCTCCGTGCTTGCTGCGCATGCGGTCCATGGCCTGGTAGAGCCGGATGTACTCCGGGGTGTCGTCAAACAGGTCGATCTGTTGATGACCCTGTACCAGGTCGCTGAGGCGCACCCCGAGCAGGCGAATCAGCAGGCGGCGGTCGTAGAGCTTGTCGAACAGTTCTTCGGCCTTGTGCAACAGCACGTGATCCGCTGCAGTGTAGGTCAAATGCGCCTGCCGGCTGACCGTATCAAAACTGGAGTAGCGAATCTTGACCGTCAGGCAGCCGGTCAATTTCTGCTGCTCGCGCAATTTGAACGCCAGCTTCTCCACCATGGTAACCAACAGCGACTTGAGGAAGCGGATGTCCATGGTGTCTTGCTGAAAGGTTCGCTCCGTAGAAAGCGACTTGGCTTCCGTATGCGGCACCACGGGGCTGTCGTCAATGGCGTTGGCGCGCCGCCAGAGTTCGCCTCCGGACTTGCCCATAAGCTGCTCCAGCAATTCCAGCGGCATTTCACGCAGCGTCTGAACCTGTGCAATGCCCATACCGCGCAGAAAACGGAAGGTCTTCTCGCCTACCATGGGCAACTTGCCAATGGACATCGGCGCGATGAATTCCCGCTCCGTGCCCCGCGGCACGAGCAACTGCCCGTTGGGTTTGGCTTCATTGGTGGCCACCTTGGACACCATCTTGTTGACCGACAGGCCAAACGAAATGGGCAAACCGGTTTCTGCCGTGATGGTCTTGCGCAAATCGGATGCCCAGCCATAACTGCCGTGGAAACGGTCCATGCCGCTCAGGTCCAGGTAGAACTCGTCAATGGACGATTTCTCAAAGAGCGGTGCGTGGTCGGCGATGATGTCCGTGACCAGGCGGGAGTACTTGCTGTAGGCCTCCATGTCGCCGGAAATGACCAGCGCATTGGGGCAAAGCCGCATGGCCAACTTCATGGGCATGGCCGAATGCACCCCGAAACGCCGGGCTTCATAACTGCAAGCTGCCACAACGCCCCGCCCCCCCTTTCCCCCGACAATCAGCGGGCGGCCTTTAAGCCGGCTGTCCCGCAATACCTCAACCGAGACAAAAAAAGCGTCCAGGTCAAGGTGCAGAATGGCGCGGTCAGCGGCGGGGGCAAGAACCAGGGATTTCAACGGCTTCAGGTTACTTTAGCGAAGGTTACTTTAGAGGGGCTGCGCGCGTTTGGCGAACGTTTGCAGGGCTTGGTCAGCGCGGGGTGTGCAACCCGTCCTGCCAACCGATTTAGCAAACTTACTAAATTCTTTAGCTTTAGCCAAGATCTTTGGCTAAAAATTTTCTGACGGCAAAAACGCCCGCATTTACAGGCCCAAAAACCTCAAAGCATGTACATTCCCCCGCATTTTCAGGCCAGTGACCAGGGCGAGGCCTTGGCTTTTATGCGGCAATTTCCCTTTGCTGCGCTGCTGACCCAACACCACGGTCGGCTTCTGGCCAGCCACCTGCCCTTTATCATTGGCGAAAAAGACGGCCAGCTGTGGCTGCGGTCGCATTGTGCCCGAGCAAATCCACAGGCAGAAGGCCTTGACCATCAGGAAGTTCTGGTCATCTTCCAGGAGCCTCACGCCTACATTTCACCCAGCCATTACAGCAGCAAACAACAAGTACCCACCTGGAACTACGTGGCTGTTCACGCCTACGGCGTTCCGCGAATCCTGCGCGATCCCGCCGAAGCCCTCACCCTGATTGAAGCGAGCATCCAGACATTTGAACCCGCTTATCTTGAACAGTGGAAGGGCCTTTCTTCCACTTACCGCGATGGCATGTTGCGCGGCATTACGGCTTTTGAAATCCCGGTGAGCGAATGGCAGGCCAAAGACAAACTGAGCCAAAACAAAACAGAAGAAGAACGCGCGCGCATACGCGAGAGCCTGGCACACGCAACTGACCCGCATGGCCCCTGGCTGGCCGGACGCATGCAGGAGAAATAGCGCACTTGCAGGAGCTTGACAAGCCCTTGAAACAGCGGAAAAAAAACCGGGCAGTTGAAGAGTGACTGTGTGCATCAAACCCTGCCCCTACCTTTGCCACGATCCGAAAAACCCCTTCGCCCGATGCCCAATAAACCCTTGACCCTTGTCCTGCACGGCGGCGCCGGCACCATCCTGCGCAGCGAAATGACGCCTGACAAGGAGCGGGACTACACGGAGGCACTCGGACGCGCTCTGGACCGCGGGTATGCGGTTTTGGAAAACGGAGCAAGTGCTTTGGATGCCGTTGAAACCGCCGTGCGCGAACTGGAAGATTGTCCATTGTTCAACGCGGGAAGGGGTTCTGTTTTCACAGCAACCGGCGGCCACGAAATGGACGCCTGCATCATGGACGGGCGGGAGCGGCAGGCGGGTGCCGTGAGCCTGGTCCGAAACATAAGAAATCCTGTGTCGCTGGCGCGGCTGGTGATGGAAAAATCCGGGCATGTTTTTCTTGCGGGCGAAGGGGCAGAGGAATTCGCGCGACAGCAGGGCTGCAAAACGGAACCATCGGCGTATTTCCACGACGATTTCCGGTACGAACAATGGCGCCAGGTGGCGGGAAGTGAAACGGTGCAACTGGATCACAGCGCATCGCGAAATCCTGATTCCGCTGGCCCCAAAACGGACAAGACCAAGGACCACAAATTTGGTACAGTCGGTGCTGCGGCGTTAGACGCCCAGGGCAACCTGGCTGCAGCGACGTCTACCGGGGGCATGACCAACAAACGCTTTGGCCGCATCGGAGACAGTCCCGTGGTTGGGGCCGGAAATTTCGCCGACAACCAAACCTGCGCGGTTTCGTGTACCGGTAGCGGCGAGTATTTTCTGCGAGGGGTGGTGGCCTACGACGTGGCTTGCCTGATGGAACACAAAGGCATGAGCCTGCCGGATGCCTGCCGCGAGGTGGTGCAACACCGGCTGCTGCGGCTGGGTGGTGACGGCGGGCTGATTGCAGTGGATGCGCAAGGAAATTTTGCTTTGGAATTCAATACCGAAGGCATGTACCGCGCCGTGCGAACCCGTGCGGGCTTGCGCCAAATTTTGATTTACGGCTCCTGAACAAGAAGCTTGAAACAGCCCTATGTCCGTGAACAGCCCTATGTCCATTGATGCTTCGTCCATTGATGCCACGAAACCGGTTGCCCTGGTAACCGGAGCAAGTTCCGGTATTGGAGCCGCATGCGCCCACGCACTCGCTGCAAGGGGATACCGCGTTGTGTTGTGCGGTCGAAATGCGGATCGGCTGGAGCAACTTCAACGCGAAATGCAACAGGCAGGTTTTCCCGAATCGCATGTGCTCCGCTTTGACGTTCGGAACCGCCAAGCGGTTGAGGCGAGCCTGGCCGCCCTTCCCCCGGAGTGGCTGCCCGTTTCTGTGCTGGTTAACAGTGCTGGAAATGCGCACGGCATGGGTCCCCTGCACGAAAACGACCCGGACGATTGGGATGCCATGATGGACGGCAATGTCAAGGGGCTTTTGTACGTATCTAAAGCATTGGTCGGGGGAATGATCGCTGCGGGTCGCGGCCATGTGGTTAACATTAGCTCGGTGGCGGGTAAAAGCACCTACGCCGGTGGGGTTGTGTATTGCGCCAGCAAACAGGCTGTGGAGGCCATCAGCGAAGGCATGCGCCTGGAGTGGACGGCCCTCGGCATCAAAGTCACCAATATTGCTCCTGGCGCCGTGCTGACAGGGTTCTCACAAGTGCGCTTTAAAGGAGATGAAGCCCGTGCTGCGGCCGTTTATGACGGCTTTGATCCGCTTCTGGCCCAAGACATTGCCGATGCGGTGGTGTATGCGGTTACCGCCCCTTCGCGAGTAACCATAGCAGACATTACGCTCTTGGCGGGAGCACAGGCTGCTGCCACGCAAATTCACCGAAAAATTGACCAAAAAAAATGAACAAATGTTCAGGCTCCGGCTGTTACTGCAATAGGCTTGATCCGGATGACGCGGTTGTCCATGGTAAAGCGATCGCCACGGGCCAAAATGTGCGTGACCAGATTGCTCATGGACATGGGCGTTCCGTCTTTGAGTACAGCGTGTTTGTTGTGGGTGAGGTGACTGGGATCAAACACAATGGCCATGCCCGAGCCAATCACTTCAAACTCGTTGCAACCTTTGATAACCAGACCCGTGTCTTCGCTTAACCCAACCCCGATTAACTCGGGAAAGGTGGCTACCGCTTCGCACAACCGGCCAAAACGGCCCCGGCGGATGAAGTGCGTGTCAATGATCATCTGGGGAATGTAACCCATCCCCTTTCTGAGAATGACGGCACCTTTGACCATGGATTCGGTGCTGCTTCCCCCGGCAATCATTTCCACGCTCATGGACATGGCTCCGGCACTGGTGCCCGCCAGCACAAACTCTTCTTCCCGAAAGCGTTTCATCAGCAATTCGTGGAGCGGTGAATCGCCGATGAGCTTGGTGATCCGGCTTTGGTCCCCTCCACTGAACATGACGCAATGGGCCTGGCGAACCAGGTCGAGGTTGGCGGTTTCCCTGGATTGCTTCTTTTTGCGGATGTCCAGCACATCCACCTGGCTTACCCCCAATTTTTGGAAAGCCCGGACGTAATTCTGACCTACCGTGTCGGGAATGCTGCTGGCGGTTGGGATTACCACAATCCTGGGGTCAGGTACTGCACATTCGCGCACAACACGCGATAAAATGCCGTCTTCAATGAAATCCAGGCCGAAATCTTCGTCTTCCTCTCCCTTCTGTTCGGCGCCACCTATGGGGATAAGGGTGCCCCGAACCGATGTACTTTGGCTCATACGCGTTAAATCGAACGGTTGCCCCCCCCTTTACCCCCCGCCCCCTCCTTCCCGAGGGGGTTATAAGAACCTCAATGGGTCTACGCGCAAATCCGGCTAAGGGATGCATATAGACGCTGACAAAAAAACTATCTTCCGCAAGGATAACCAAGTTCGGGAATACATTGGGCATGCCGGGCGTGATCTCTGCCAGCTAAGGACCAGGATTACGCCAAGCGAACGTCCGGATTGAGTCAAAAATGCCCTTATGGCGATGACAAGGTGACAAGTAAAGAAGGCGTAGGGTAATGACCCCCGTACTTCGTGTACTCTGAACACGTTGACCGGCAAACGGATTCTCTTGATCAGGAAAAAGGCTAAAAAAACCAAATAGACCCCTGCCAAGAAGCCTGACCTAAGTAAATACCTTTGGACATCCTTGCGAAACAACCCTCTGAAAAGAATAGTAAACTTTTTATGCGAATACGCGAAATAAACGCCATGCGCGGCCCGAACTACTGGTCGGTTCGCCGCCATAAACTTATTGTCATGGTGCTTGACCTCGAAGAGTTGGAAGAGCACCCAACCAATAAAATAGCTGGATTTCAAGAGCGATTGGAAGGCATGTTTCCAGGCATGTTCACCCACCGCTGTTCGGTGGGTACACCCGGTGGATTTTTTCAGCGCGTGCAGGAAGGCACCTGGATGGGCCACGTGATTGAACACATTGCGCTGGAAATTCAGAGCCTGGCAGGCATGGAATGCGGGTTTGGCCGCACGCGCACCTACGGAGAGCCCGGGGTGTACAACGTCGTTTTTGATTACGTCGAAGAGAATGTGGGCCGTTATGCTGCCCGGGCTTCCGTCCGCATCGCGCAGGCCCTGGTGGACGGCAAGGCATACGATTTGGATGAAGACATTCAGGAGATGCGCGAAATCCGCGAACGCGAACGGCTGGGGCCGAGCACCGGGTCCATCATTGAAGAGGCAGAAGCTCGAGGAATACCCTGGATTCGCCTGAACAAGTACTCGCTTTGTCAGCTTGGCTACGGGACCAATCAAAAACGCATTCAGGCCACGGTAACCAGCCAAACCAGCAGCATTGGCGTTGAGTTGGCTTGCGACAAGGAGGACACCAAGTTTCTGCTGGAACAGGCCGAAGTGCCCATTCCCAAGGGCGACATTGTTCGCTCCGAAGCCGGGCTCCGCGATGCGGTCGATCGGATTGGCTATCCACTGGTGGTCAAGCCCGTGAGTGGCAACCACGGCAGAGGCATCACCACCGACATCCGCAATTGGGACGATGCCGTGATTGCCCTGGATGCAGCCAAAAAGATTTCGCGTTCGGTCATTGTCGAGAAGTTTATCACCGGCGACGATTACCGCCTGCTGGTCATCGATTACAAGTTGGTTGCCGCTGCCCGTCGCACGCCTGCCCATGTAGTGGGAAATGGAAGATCTACCGTGCAAGAGCTGATCGATGCCGTGAATGCCGATCCCCGCCGCGGCTATGGTCACGAAAAAGTGCTGACCCAAATTGACATCAATGACCTGACCCTGGGGCTGTTGGAAGAGAAAGGCCTCACGGTAGAATCCGTGATTCCCGAAGGCCAGATGCTCAAGCTCAAAGACACGGCCAACCTGAGCACAGGCGGAACGGCAGAAGATGTGACGGACTACGTGCACCCCTTCAACATTTTCATGGCCGAACGCATTGCGCGCATCATCGGCCTGGACATTTGTGGCATTGACATTATGACCAGCGACATTGGCAAGCCACTGCACGAAACCGGTGGTGCGGTGCTGGAAGTCAATGCCGCGCCTGGTTTCCGGATGCACCTGGCTCCGGCCAGCGGACTGCCGCGCAACGTTGCCGGGCACGTCATGGACATGCTCTATCCCGCTGGCTCAACGGCCCGGATCCCCATTGTGGCGGTCACCGGCACCAACGGTAAAACCACCACCACGCGCCTGATCGCCCACATGGCCAAAATGAAGGGCTACAAGGTGGGTTATACCACTACCGACGGTGTTTACATCCAGAACCGCTTACTGATGACCGGCGATTGCACCGGACCCAACAGTGCAGAATTTGTGTTGAAAGATCCCACGGTTGATTTCGCCGTGCTGGAAAGCGCCCGCGGCGGCTTGTTGCGCGCGGGTCTCGGATTCAAAAAATGCGACATTGGTATCGTCACCAATGTGGCGCCGGATCACCTCGGTTTGAAAGGCATTCATACCATTGAGCAACTGGCTAAAGTAAAAGGGGTCATCCCCGAAACGGTTTTCCCCCATGGCTATGCCATCCTAAACGCTGACGACGACCTGGTTTACGGCATGCGCGAAGGGCTTGAGTGCAACGTGGCCTATTTCTCGCTGGATGAAAACAACCCGCGCATTAAAAAGCAATGCTCGGCGGGCGGCGTTTCCGCTGTGTATGAAAACGGGTACATTTCCATCTACAAAGGCGAATGGAAAATCAGGGTGACCAAAGCGGTGAATGTGCCCCTGACCTTTGATGGCACGGCCAACTTCATGATCCAGAACGTGTTGGCGGCTGTCTTGGCCGGCTACCTCCGCGGGTTCTCCATTGAAGACCTGAAAGTTGCCATAGAATCGTTCATCCCTTCGCCCTCCCAAACCCCTGGACGACTCAATCTGTTCAAGTTCAAGGACTACACCATTCTCCTGGACTACGCGCACAACGAAGCCGGTCTGCGCGCACTGAAAGGCATGGTCGATCGCATGGAAGCCAGCGTCAAAGTAGGCGTTATTGCCGGCATCGGCGATCGGCGGCCGCAGGACAACCAGGCCATTGGACGGGTGGCGGCGGAAATGTTCGACGAGATCATTATCCGCCAGGACAAAAATCTGCGGGGACGCACCGAAGCTGAATTGATCGAAATGCTGCAGGAAGGCATCCGAAGCGTTGATCCTCAAAAAAAGGTCAGCGTATTTGCCACGGAGCACGATGCCATTTCGCACACGGTTAAACACGCCAAAAAAGGGGCGCTGATCGTGCTGTGCAGCGATGTTGTCCCGGATGCGCTGGCGCAAGTCATGAAGTTCAAAGAAGAAGAAGTGGACCGCATGATGAGCAACAACGGAAGCCTTAACGGATAACCACCGTTTTTATGTTGGCGAATTCCAACAGTCCTTCCTGCGACAGTTCCCGGCCATAACCGGACGCTTTGCTGCCGCCGAATGGAAGCCGAGGGTCGCTGACTACCGGTGCATTGACAAAAACGGCGCCGTCAGCGGCGCGTGCTGCGAGCGAAAGAGCCTGCGCCTCCGAGCCGGAGTAGATGCTCATGCCCAGTCCAAATCGGCTTTGGTTGGCCAGTTCCAAAGCGTGTTCGGCATCGCGGGCGCGAACCAGGGCTGCCAGTGGCCCAAAGGTTTCTTCGTCAAACGCGCGCATGCCAGGTGTCACCTCCCCGATCAGGGTGGCCTGGTGCCGGGCGCCTGAACAACTGCCACCGGCCAATAAAACAGCACCGGCATGCAGGCTGTCCCTTAACTGCTCCTGAAGCAATTGAGCAAAATGCTCCCGGGCCAATGGACCAAGCCGCGTTTCTTCCAACATAGGATCTCCTATGGATAGCCCCGAAAGCGCTTGCGCAAAACGATCAGCAAACTCATCGTACACCGGAGCTTCCACAATAAAACGCTTGGCGGCGATGCAGCTCTGTCCGGCGTTTACCATCCGGGCCTGCACGGCTCCGTCCACCGCCTGCTGTAAATCGGCACCCTGCAGCACAAGGAAGGCATTGCTTCCCCCGAGTTCCATCACACTTTTCTTAAGGTAACGCCCGGCCAGCGCCGCAACGGAAGCTCCGGCCTGCTCGCTTCCGGTTAACGTAACACCGGTTACCGAACGGTGCGCAATCACCCCTTCAACAGATTCGTGATCAATGTATAAATTCTGAAAAATTCCCGAGGGAAAAGCGCCCGTGTCAAAGAGCGACGCTATCGCCTGGGCACAACCACCGGTTCCGGAGGCGTGGCGCAGTAGAATAGCGTTACCGAGGGCCAGGTTGGGAATCGCGTAGCGAAACACTTGCCACAAAGGATAATTCCAAGGCATAATGCCCAGTATGGTCCCGGAGGGGTCAGCGCGCACAAAACTTCGTTTTGCCTGTGTGGGAACCTCTCTGGACTGCAACATCTGCTCGGCCTCTTGCGCATAATAGCGGCAGCACAACGCGCATTTATCCACCTCTGCCCGCGATTCCGTGATGGGTTTTCCCATTTCTGCCGTTATGAGCCGGGCGAGTTGCTCGCGTTGCTGTTCCAAGATTGCGGCAAGATTATCCAAAGCCTGGCAGCGGTCGGCCAAGGGCGTTTGGCGCCATTCGCGAAAAGCCCGCTCACTTTGGTGGAGTTTCTCCTGAACAACGGCAGTGCTCAAGGTCTCATAACGAGCAAGCGTTTCTTCACTCCAGGGATTTATACTTACGTATGCCATATTCGTGCCTTACATTATTAAAGGTGTGGTTTAAAGATTAATTTACTTGGTGAAAGATAACTTGCCTGGCCAGAAGGTAGCCCCTACCCCAGTGTGGCTATCTTAAAAAATGCACCTGTTTACAAAAAAGGAGTTGTTTCTTAAATTGGATTGCCCTTATTTCGCCTTCGCATGAATCGCTTGCAGCCCTTTGAGCAGTCCAGTACCCAAAATGGCCCTTACCAGCCAATGGGTTTTGTATGCAGGACAAGTGCCGCCCTGTTTTCCCTTCCCCTGATGGGTTCTTCTAACAACGTTTCTGCCAACCTTTCTGCCAACCAGATGCGCGCCATCGTGATGATGCCTTCCATGAAGCGCAGCATGATGTGTTGTAGCACTGGCAAGGGTCTAACGGAAGGGATGCAAGCATAACCAAACAGCAGTCCATCCAAAAAAGGCCCTTTCCTCCAGAAAGGGCCTTTTTTGTTCCCTTTTGTTCAAAACAGCGAACTTATCCCATAACCATGAAGCGCCTTAACCGTCCCGTCCAAACCTGTTCAGCAACCCGAGCTGCTGTGCGGGTTGCAGCACAAGCTGGAATGTTTCGCAACCATCATACCATGATGCATGGTATGATGTCATGTTGTATGAACATTTCCCCGGGTGGTGCTCCAACCTGAAAAATCGAACGCAAAAACAAGCGGTTCTTCTTCAGAAAAAGCCCCCCGGATCACGCCGGGGGGCTTTTCGCTTTCAAGGACCAACCCGAACAGCATAACCCATCCATCAACCCAACACCCCGCATCACAAACGCATAAACTTTCCAAAATGTCAACTTCCAATCATCGCTTTGAAACCCTGCAACTTCACGCAGGTCAGCAACCAGATCCGGTAACCGGCTCGCGTGCTGTCCCCATCTACCAGACCTCCAGTTACGTGTTCCGCGATTCTGCGCATGCGGCCAACCTGTTTGGCTTGCGCGAGTTCGGCAACATCTACACGCGCATTATGAACCCCACTACCGATGTCTTTGAACAGCGCATTGCCGCGCTGGAAGGCGGAGTGGCGGCGTTGGCTGTCGGCAGTGGACAAGCCGCGCAATTCCTGGCGCTCAGCAACATCCTGCAAACCGGCGACAACTTTGTTTCCACCACCTTTTTGTACGGCGGCACCTACAACCAATTCAAGGTGCAGTTCAAGCGCTTTGGCATCGAAGCACGCTTTGCTGATGGGGACGATCCGCAGGCCTTTGAAGCGCTCATTGACCAAAACACTAAAGCGCTGTACCTGGAAACCATTGGCAATCCAAGGTTCAACATCCCTGATTTTGAGGCGCTTGCCGCGCTGGCCAAAAAGCACCATTTGCCGCTGATTGTGGACAATACTTTCGGCGCCGGAGGCTACCTTTTCAGACCCATCGAGCACGGGGCCGATGTGGTGGTGGCCAGCGCCACCAAGTGGATTGGCGGCCATGGAAACAGCATTGGCGGAGTGATCATTGACGCCGGCAGCTACGATTGGAACAACGGAAAATTTCCGCAATTCAGCGAGCCCAGCGAAGGCTACCACGGGTTAAAATTCGGGGAGGTCTTTGGAAAAGGCAATGCGCTTGGCCTGCCCAACATTGCCTACATTATTCGCGCACGGGTCGAAGGGCTCCGCGACTGGGGGGCAGCTTTAGCACCGTTTAATAGCTTTTTGTTCCTGCAAGGGCTTGAAACATTGTCGTTGCGGGTTCAACGCACCGTCGAAAATGCCCTGGCCCTGGCAACATGGCTGGAGCAACACCCGGACGTAGAGGCCGTGTTCTATCCCGGTCTGGAATCGTCTCCGTACCATGCACTGGCCAAACGCTACCTGAAAAATGGTTATGGTGGTGTACTGAGTTTCAAAGTCAAAGGGGGCAAAGATGCTGCGGATGCCGTGGTAAACTCCGTCAAACTCGTTTCGCACCTGGCCAATGTGGGCGATGCCAAAACGCTGATCATTCACCCGGCCACCACCACGCACGAACAACTCTCCGCGGCAGAACAGCGCAAAGCAGGCGTTGAAGCGGGCGTCTTGCGGCTGTCCGTAGGCATTGAGCACATCGAAGACCTGAAAACTGATCTGGATCAGGCACTTCGCGGGGCGACATCCGGCATTCAAAACCCTGCAGATTATGCCCTTGCTGCGCAGTAAAGACGTGCTGCAGCTCGAAGGTGGAGGCCGATTACCGGAACTGGAGATCGCGTATCACCAGTACGGCCGGCTTTCGCCCCAGGGCGACAACGTCATTTGGGTTTGCCATGCGCTGACCGCCAACAGCGATGTGGCGTCTTGGTGGCTCGGACTTTTTGGCCCGGGGAAGGCCCTTGATCCTACCCGCTACCTGATCGTATGTGCCAATGTGCCCGGCAGTTGCTACGGCAGCACAGGTCCCCTTTCGAACCACCCGGAAACGGGCAGCATTTATGGGCATGATTTTCCCCGCCTGAGCATTCGGGATTTGGTGGCTGCTCACGAACGCTTGCGCGAGCACTTGGGCATCACGCGCATCCATTTGCTGATCGGAGGCTCACTCGGCGGGCAACAAGCGCTGGAATGGGCCACCACACACCCGGAGCGCTTTGACCACCTTGCCCTGATCGCCACCAACGCCAGGCATTCTGCCTGGGGAATTGCCTTCAACGAAAGCCAGCGCATGGCCATTGCTGCTGATCAGAGTTGGGCCACAAATAGCCCTGAAGCCGGGTTAGCAGGCATGCGGGCAGCGCGGGCCATTGCTCTGCTGAGCTACCGGAACTATGAAACGTACACCCGCTATCAAAGCGAAGTTGAAGGCCGGGCTTTGCCGCCAGAAGGGCAACGCGATTACCGCGCGGTAACCTACCAGCAATACCAGGGTCAAAAACTGGCGGCTCGCTTCAACGCTTACAGCTATTGGCGGTTAAGCGAGGCCATGGACAGCCATGACGTCAGCCGGGGAAGAGGCTCGCTGGCCGCTGCACTGCAACGGGTGCGCGCCCGCACCTTGGTGCTCGGCATTCACGAAGACCTGCTTTTTCCACCCGAGGAGCAGCGTTTGCTGGCGGCGCACATCCCGAACGCTCATTTGCAGCTCATTAACTCAGCGCTGGGCCATGATGGCTTCCTCGTGGAATCTGCTGCCTTAAACCAAAACCTAAACGCCTTTCTGCCTGCAAACCACCTTGTTTCTTAACCCGTAGCGAATGCTTCTGCACCGCTCATCCTCATGCTTATGAACACGACCACCATCCATCTGGCAGGACTTGGCTGCGTTGGCCAGGGCTTGTATGACCTCATCCAACGGCGCCCGGAAGCCGGATTTGCCATTAACCGCATTGCGGTCAAAAACCCGGATAAAATCAGACGGGCAGCTGATGCTCCCTTGGGATTCCGGCCGGAATTTCTATTTGAAGGCGGAGCTCCTGATGTCATCGTCGAGGCTATTGACGATGCGGATACCGCCTATCAAATGGCCATTCAGGCACTGGAATCAGGCATTCCGTTGGTCAGCGCCAACAAAAAGATGCTGGCGCTGTACCTGAGCGACTTGCTGGCGCTGCAACAGCGCACGGGAACCCCCTTGCTTTACGAAGCTGCGGTTTGCGGGGCTATTCCCATTCTCCGCACCCTTTCCGATCACTACAGCAGCGACCGCATTCAGCGCATCGAAGCTATTGTAAACGGAACGACAAATTTCATCCTGACCCAGCAACGGCAGCATAATCTAAGCTATGTTGATGCGCTGGGCAAAGCGCAGGAATTGGGTTTTGCCGAAAGTGATCCAACGAACGATGTTGAGGGTTTTGATGCGGCGTTCAAAACCATTCTCCTGGCCTGGCAGGCCTTTGGTGTCATCCTTAGTCTGGACGACATCCCGCGCTGGGGAATTACGACGCTTGGCACAGCAGATGCCGCATTTGCGGCACAACAAGGCGGCAGGATTCGGCTGGTGGCTACCTTGCTTCCCGTGGGTGAGCAACTGGTTTCCACGGTTCTGCCTACCCTTGTAGGGTCAATGCATCCGCTTTATGGGGTAGAGCTTGAAGGCAATGCGGTAGCGCTTGAGCTGGAAGCAGCAGGCAAACACGTGCTCAGTGGCCCGGGTGCCGGCGCCTTTCCCACAGCATCTGCTCTGCTGGCCGACCTCCACCGGCTGCGGGACGGATACCGCTACCCAACTCCTTTGGGGAAAACTCCGTTGAAAAAAGCGGTCTTGAACGAAATCGGGCTGCCGGTAAGGTTGCGCGCTCCGGAAGGACTGGTCGAAGTGCTTATTCCGCGCCGCGATCGGCAGGGATTAACACCCGCTGACGAGGACAGCGCTTTGGAAGGGGTGCTTTCGCTCCACAGCATCTTGCGTTTTGGGCAAGACCTGCGGAAAGCCGGGGTATCCCTGCTGGCGCTTGGAGCACCTCAATCGCTGCTGGCCGAAGAACAGCCTCTGCTGCAACACGTCAGCGTTTGAGGCACAGGATTTCCATTCAAGCGTGTGTGCTTAAGCACGCACTTAATGGTATGTACCGGACTTCTGCGTAAGCAATGCCCGGCAAAAGCAGTACTGCAGCAGTTTTGGCGGCAATTCGCTTACCGTCAAAAAACCTGCACCATGTCTGCCAACATAAATACTATGCCTGGACGCAAGAAACGCGTCGCACTTGTGGTTGCCAATTCCGCTCAAAGCACACAAACCGGCTGGCCCATCGGTTTCTGGTGGGCGGAAGTCACCCACCCTTACTGGACTTTCACGGAGAAAGGCTACGAAGTGGCTATTTTTAGCCCAACAGGTGGCACCTTGACCGCGGACGGTTACAGCGATCCGGAAGATGCCAGCGGCTATTCTGCGCACGACTTTCTCTCTTTGGGCTTTAAGAAATCAGCAGTGCACGCTGCGCTGCTGGAAAACACGGCTCCCATCAGCAAAATCAAGGTGGAAGATTTTGACGCCATCTTTCTGGCTGGCGGTCAGTCGCCGATGTACACGTTTATTGATAACCAGGAATTGCATGCACTCTTTGCATCGTTCTACGAAGCTGGAAAAGTGGCTGCGGCCATTTGCCACGCTACCTGCATCCTATTGAAAACACGCAGCAGCGACGACAAGTTGCTGGTGGAAGGAAAAACATGGACGGGCTTTGCCGACGCTGAAGAAGCCTATGCCGATCAGTTTGTCGGGATGCGCATTCAGCCCTTCTGGATTGAGTCAGAGGCCCGCAATATTGCTGGCACCCAGTACATTAACGGGGGCTTATTCCGGCCCTTTGCTATTCGCGATGGGCACCTGATTACCGGACAGCAGCAGTTCTCCGGGGCTGCAGCTGCCGAATTGGTGATTGAAGCGTTGGGCGTTTGAAAAGCCTGATCCGCTTAGCCTTGGCGCTGCTGTTGTTCTGGGCAACCCAGCCCTTCGCCCAAGCCCAGTTGACCGAAACCGATACCCTGCCAGTTGGGTATCGGTTCGGTTTGCAGGGAAATTATCTGCGGGGAAATGTGGACCGACTGCTGCTGATGGCGCAGGCAGACCTGAGCTTAGTCGGCGATCATGTCGCTTTCAGGAGTGCCAATACGTATCAATTTGGCACATTTGGGCCCGTGCGCACGGAGAATGATTTGCTGGCCCGGCAATTTCTGTACGCCATTCCTGACCAGAAAGCATATCCATATGTTATGATATGGTTAGAAAGCAATCAACGAAGGCAAATGGCTTGGCGCTACCAGGTTGGGCCTGGCGTCACGTTGCGCCTGCTGGATAAAAAAGACCAACAGTTGAAAGGCTCCGTCACCCTGACGCATGAAAATGCCCAATTCCGTTCAGATACCTTTAGCGACACCGCCTATTCGGGGCAAAACAACATGCCGCTCTGGCGCGGCACCTTGCGAATTGCCGGCCATCACCTCATAGGAAAGGGGCAGGTTAGGCTCCGCTACGAAGGCTGGTTTCAGCCGGCCTTTTCCGATTTGCAGAATTGGCGGTTGCACAACCAGGCTGCGTTGCAAATCAAGGTATGGAAACAGTTGTCGTTTCAGGCATCGCTTCAATACAACCGGGAATCCGTGGTGGTGGAAGGGGTAAAAAACGGCGACCTGATGGCGCTGTTTGGGATCAGCCTTGGGAATATGCCTTGAGGATGCGGGATCAGCCTTGGCAACATGCCTTGAGGATGTTCGGGGGCGTCAAATTATGCTCACAAATAGAATATTAAACAAATAATACACAACCTATCCTATGATCGTCAAGCGAAATTTTGCCCCGACCAAAGTCTGGGGGTACATCCGCAAGCCGTTGCTCTTTGCCCTGGGTTGGTCTGCGTTTGTTTGGTTGCTCAGTCTGCAAATTGCCCCACGACAGCTGGCCCTGAATTTTGCGCCAGTGGGGGTACTCGGTTCAGCACTGGCCATTTTTGTGGCTTTCCGCAACAACTCCGCTTACAGCCGATGGTGGGAAGCCCGGCAATTGTGGGGTGGCATCGTAAATGCAAGCAGGGTGTTAGCCCGGCTGGTGATCACGTTCAGCGACAGCCATGCGCACCAGCCCCAATTCGACCGAGAAAAAAGCGAGCAATTTAAACGCGAAATGGTACTGGCAGCCATTGCCTGGGTACACGCGTTGCGCTACCAACTCCGCGGCCAGGAGCAAGAATCCGAAGCAAAAGCTGCGCTGGAACGCTATGTGTCGGCCGAGGATCGATTGCTGCTGCAGCGCTTTGACAACCTTCCGCATGGTCTTCATTGGATCATGGGAAGAAAAATCTATGCGGCTATGGCCAACGGTACGCTTGGAGGCTTTGACAGTTTCCAAATGGAAGGGCAGTTATTGGCCCTGGCAAACTTGCAGGGAGGCTGCGAGCGCATTAAAAACACACCACTCCCCCGCCAATACGATTTCTTTACCCGGCTGTTTATCGGACTGTTCAGTGCACTGCTACCTTTCGGTTTGCTGGGATTCTTTGGCACACCTGAAGCTGAAGCGCAGCGCTGGCTCATTGTGCCATTAGCTACCTTGCTGGCAGCCGTGTTCATCATCATGGAGAAAACCGGCGCAGCCAATGAAGACCCCTTTGAAAACCGCAGCACGGATGTGCCGCTGACGGCCCTGTGCAACACCATAGAGCGCGACTTGCTCCAATTGCTGGGCGAGCCCGAGCAACCGGCCAAACTGCAGCCGGTTGACGGGTATCTGCACTAGGACATCCTGACTGGAGCGCTCGTTACAAAAGCACGGCCTTCAAGGTCATGTTGGCATTGAAAAGCTTGGAAACCGGGCAGTTGGCCTTGGCATCCGCTGCCAGTTCCTGCAACTTCGCGTCATCCAACCCTTTTGCCTTCACTTCTGTGTCAATATCAACAGTGGTGATGGTCCCAGCTTCAAGAATAACCGTGGAGGTTGTTTGAATGGATTCGGCAGTAAAACCAGCTCCTTGTAAATTGAAGGCCAGTTTCATGGAAAAACAGCCCGCATGGGCCGCTCCCAGCAATTCCTCCGGATTCGTGCCTGGTCCATCCGCGAAGCGGCTTTGAAAGCCATATCGCGTGTTTTCCAAAACTTTGCTCGGAGTGCTCAGATTGCCCTGGCCTTCTTTTCCGCTGCCTACCCAGTGGGCAGTTGCGCTTCTCTTAATTTTCATAATCGTTGATTGGGGTATTTTCAAAGATTCATTGTTTCGGTGGAATAAAACAACCCTTGAACAATTTTGTGCGAAACATCCT
Organism: Bacteroidota bacterium; assembly: GCA_016124275.1. Lineage (GTDB taxonomy): Bacteria > Bacteroidota > Bacteroidia > Chitinophagales > BACL12 > WGOA01. Next base: position 2,379 of record WGOA01000047.1, on the reverse strand, counting down.
GCCTGTTCTCTTTCAAATACGATTGCCATGCCTTCTTTTCTTCACCAGGGTAAACTGTTTTACAATCCGGTGGAATTTGCCCTTAGCCACATAGGCGGCACCTGGAAAATGCCCATCCTTTGGCGGCTGCGCGGACGAGTGATGCGATACAGCGAGCTTCGCAAGGATATTCCCCATATTTCAGATAAAATGTTGACAACGCAATTGCGGGAACTGGAAGCAGACGGGTTGGTAAACCGCAAGGTTTTTGCAGAAGTTCCTCCGCGCACCGAGTATCAGTTAACGGACAAGGGCCAACGCGCCGTGCTGGTGGTGGAGCAAATTCGCGTTTACGGCCTGGAGTTAATGGGGGAATACGGGATAGACCCGGGAAAGGCCACCGCGCCAGATTCAGCGGGAATGGAGTAATTTTTGCCCGATAAGCGATGCCCGAATTGCTGATCCAGATCCGGTTCAAATCCTGTTCAAATCCGATTCAAGCCTGATCTGCAACAACTGCCCGCTGAACAAGTGCCCGACTCAGGCCTGAAACTTGCTCAAAACCTGCTAAACACAAGATCGCCATTCGCCCTAAAAAATGACTGATTTTTCTGAACCAATTGAAGGGAGCTGGACGGAACATTACCTCCAGGTCCGGCAGAAATCGCTGCAGCTTTGCAAACCCCTGCGACCAGAAGACCATGTTCCCCAGGCGGCTGTTTTTGTCAGCCCCGCCAAATGGCACCTTGCCCACAGCAGCTGGTTTTTTGAAGAGTTTGTGCTAAAAGCCAATGTTACCGGGTACCAGCCCTACCATCCGGATTTTAATTTTCTATTCAATAGTTATTACAACAGTGTTGGCTCGCGGACGTTGCGCCATAACCGCGGCCTGATCACACGCCCAGATGTTCAGGAAGTGCTGGAGTACCGCCAGTACATCGATGATCATATGGTTGAGCTTTTGCAAGGCGCCTCCAGCGCTCCGCTGGCCTTGGTGGAACTTGGTCTGCAACACGAGCAGCAGCATCAGGAATTGTTGCTGACGGACATCAAATACCTTTTGCACCAAAACCCCATTTTACCCGCTTACCAAAATGGCGCTGCACCGGAGTTTAACCGATCCGGCGCTTCCGGGTATGCCGTTTTGGACCAGGGTCTGCATACGATTGGTTATGCCGGGCAAGGATTTCATTTTGACAACGAAAAAAGTCAGCATAACGTTTATTGCGAACGGACCGAAGTAAGCCGTGCGCTGGTGAGCAACGGAGAATACCTGGAGTTCATGGATGCCGGCGGTTACCGCCATTTCCGCCATTGGCTGGATGAGGGCTGGAAACAGCAGCAGGAAAGCGGCCTGGAAGCCCCGCTCTACTGGCATCTCCGCGATGGTCAGTGGTTTTGCTACACCTTAGCAGGCTTGGAAGCCATTGACCTGGAAGCTCCGGTCTGCCATATTAATTTTTACGAAGCAGCAGCTTTTGCATCCTGGCGGGGCATGCGGCTCCTCACTGAATTTGAATGGGAAGCCATCCAACATCAGTTGGACTGGGGCACGCGCTGGGAATGGACGCATAGCGCTTACCTGCCATATCCGGGCTTTGAAACCGCTGCGGGTGCCGTTGGCGAATACAATGGCAAATTCATGATGAACCAAATGGTGCTGCGAGGGGCATCACTGGCTACGGCTTCCGGGCACAGTCGTGCGACGTACCGGAACTTCTTTCCCCCGGATGCCTCCTGGCAATTTTCTGGCATAAGGCTGGCAAAACGATGAATGCCCCATTAGCGTTAGAAGTTATGGCCGGGCTAAGCCGACGGCCGCGAAAATTGTCATCCCGTTTTTTTTACGACGCCCGGGGAAGTGATTTATTCGTGCAAATCACCAAAACGCCGGAATATTACCTGACCGCCGCAGAGCGGGAAATTTTTGAAACGCAATCGGGCGAATTGGTTCGCGCCTTTGCGCTGCCCAGTGGGCCCTTCGAACTGATTGAACTTGGCGCCGGCGACGGTCACAAGACATTCTTGCTGTTGGATGCCTTGCAAGAACATAATTTAATCTATGTTCCGGTGGATATTGCCGAAGAAGCGCTGGACCAACTTCAGGTGCAGATTCGCGCGCGATATCCCGCCTTGGCGTTGCGGCCGTTGCGGGCGGAGTATTTTGCAGCACTCCGTCAGCTTAGTCCTGAAACGCGCAAAGTGGTGCTGTTTCTGGGCTCAAATCTGGGGAATCTGGTGGATGTTGAAGCCCGGCGCTTTCTCTCCCAATTGAGCGAACTTCTGCACACCGGTGACAGTGTTTTGCTTGGCCTGGACCTGGTCAAACCGGCCTCTGTGGTGCTTCCGGCTTACAGCGATGCCGCTGGGATAACCAGGGCCTTTAACCTGAATCTGTTG
>WGOA01000090.1 GCA_016124275.1 Bacteroidota bacterium | reverse complement strand
TACAGGGTAGAATCCTGATGCTTCAATCGGTTGCGGTAAGCCTGGAACAGCAAGTACTCAGTCTGGATATTTCCGGATTGCCCGCAGGCATTTACACGGTACACGCCCATTCAACCGACAACCAACTCGGCAGCCGCTTTGTGAAAATCGAGTGAGCGAACAGGTTGGTTAGTGGTGCTGCTGCACGAAAAGCGGTGATGTGAATCAGTGGATTTGCATCACCGCTTTGCTTTTGTCCTTAACCCGTTAACGGCAAATGTTCTTTATAAACTGATCAGCGAGAACATACGTTTTGGTATACTGAATGGGAAAGCGCCCAGTGGTCAGCACGCAATTAAAACTCATGGTTGAACCTTGCTCCACCAAATGGAAGTTAGCCTGCGGTACCTCCGTTTGGTTGCAGTCAATGGGTCGGGAAAAGTCTTCCAGTTTTTTATCAACGATCAGTTTAATCTCATTGGCGATGTCGTCTGCACTGGTTTTACTGCCCAATGACTTTACCAGGGTGGCCATGTTCACCAATTCTACATCGCGGCCAATGACTTTGCCCCGACGGGTGATGTGAACGGAATCTATCTTAAACTCATTTCGAAAAAACGTGTGAACCAGCGCAACTTTAACGAAGTTCTCGTCTTCTTCTAAGTTTAAATCCTGGTATGCTGTTCGCGTTAAGGATGGATTGCTCTTCTGTAAAAAAGAATCGATGGGCAGTTCACGCGTATCGTACCAGATCTCGTGCAATTGGTATTCGTATCCTTCAAAGAATTCACCGTTGCTGGATTGTTCGCTCATGCTTCGGGCATACATGTTCACTTCGTGCGCCAGATAATGAAAACCGTTGCGCTCGCGAAACAGCGGAATCTTGTAAGGTTTCTCCAAATGCCAAACTCCCTGATAGCGGTAACTGCGGAAGTCGCAGTTCTCTGGCAAGTCCTTAAGTTTTACATAAGGATTAATAAATGATGTTCCAAAGGCCCAATTCAAGGTGTAATCACGGCTCATCGGTTGCTGATCATCCAATTGCGCCTTTCGACCTCTAGATGGCAACAAGAGCAACACCAACATGACCCCAATGAGTATACTTGATGCCAATAGCAATTGCTTATAGGGAGGATGGTTCTCCTTTGCAGCCGGAACGGCTTCTTTAGCCGCCAGCATTTGCTCCAACTCTCGGACCTGGAGCATCCGGTCAACCAAACGAAGCCCGCGCACGTATTCGCCTTCACTGGCTGAGCCATGGGTTAACCGCGAGAATTGCGCATCGCTGTAACTGAGATCGCGCGCAATATCAGAGTTGCTTGATTTTATAAATTTATTTGCAGCAGGATCATAATCGCCAAACAATAAAGTAAGCTTGGTGATGAATTGTTGTTGTAGCTCCTTTATATTTTGAGAATCCATGATTTGTTTTGGGGCAAGGCTACACCTGCTGCGGCGAAATTGCGACACCGCTTCGTGCTAAATTAGAAAGAACTTGTCTTAGGCAGCGGCCTTTTCGCTGGGACAACTGGCCTTTGGCCTCGATGAATTGCCTAAAATTTGCTAAACGAGCTTAAAATTCCCTAGCCCGGCGCACCCAAAGCCAATTCGACTTATCCTTGTGACATTCGGCTTTTGAACCGCTGAACAATTCCGGTTTTTAGGCCAGTTGAACCGCATGAGCGAAATGCAGACGATCTTGATCCTTAGCAGAAAAACCGCATGACACGATCGGCGCCACATGGTTCAATCCGGAGTCTGGGCCGGGGTCTGGTCCTAAGTCTGGGCTTTTGGCTGGTCATGCTGGGTTGTTCTCCTTTAAAAGAGGTAAGCGCACAGCCAAGCTCACCGGCGAGTGCACCAGCGAGTGCACCAGCGAGTGCAGATACGCTAAAGGTGCTTTTCGTTGGCAACAGCTTCACGTTCTTCTGGAATTTACCCAAGACGTTTCAACTGATGGGGGCATCGCAACAGGTGCCTATCATGGTCCGTCAATCCACCAGCGGTGGTGCCAATTGGTCGGATCACTGGAATGGGCGAAAGGGGTTGCGCACCAGGGAACTCATTGCTGCCGAGGAATGGGATGTTGTTATCCTGCAAGATCACAGCCAAAGCACCTATGATCAGCGAGACAGTTTTATGCACTATGGCCATCTGCTCCTTCCACTGGTGCAGGACCAGGGGGCTGTTCCCTTGCTTTACGCCACCTGGGCCAAAGCCAACGAACCTGAAAAATTGCCGGAAATTTCCGAAGCTTATCAAGAGTTAGGGCAAAAAACCGGTGTGTGGGTTGCTCCTGTTGGAGAAATGTATAAGCAGGTAGCTCTTAAGGACCCCGGCATAGAATTATATGACGCGGACCTCAAACACCCCTCTCCAACAGGAACCTACCTGGCTGCATTGGTTCTTTATCGCACAATTATTGGCCCTGTTGCCGACATTCCTTACCGCCTATCGACAAAGGACGCCGATGGTGAAATCCTTTATATGGCCATTGTCGGCCAGGAGATAGCCCAGAATATTAAAGAAGTTATTGATGCGTGGGTTGTTACCGCGGCCGTTAAAAAATTGAAGGACCCCAGATGAATTCAAAGAACTGGTTCTCTATTATCCTGGGTCCGCTGGTATTCACGGCAATGTACTTGATTGGCGGGCCTGCTGACATGCCTGCAGAGGCTTGGATGGTACTGGCATGCACTATTTGGATTGCGACCTGGTGGATTACCGAAGCCATCCCCATTCCGATTACTTCGCTGCTGCCGCTCGTCCTCTTTCCCCTGTCAGGTGCATTGGATCTGAGCGAAACTGCCGCATCATTTGGACATAAATATATATTTCTTTATGTGGGAGGTTTTATGTTGGCTATTGCCATTGAAAAATGGAACCTGCATCGGCGGATGGCACTCGGGATCATTCAAATGATGGGAAACAAAGCGTCCAACATTGTGTTGGGATTTATGGCAGCCACAGCCTTTCTATCAATGTGGATATCGAATACGGCTACTGCAGTCATGATGCTTCCTATCGGAATGGCGGTAGCTGCGCATTTCAGTGAGCAGGGTGGCCATCCAAAGTTCGGCAAGGCTTTGATGCTGTCCATTGCCTACAGTGCCAGTATTGGCGGGATGGCAACGTTGATTGGCACACCACCCAATCTGGTTTTTGCAGGAGTAGTAAAAGAACTATATGAATATGAAATTAGCTTTCTGCAGTGGTTCATGTTTGGTTTTCCGTTGGCGGTGGTCTTGCTCCTCATTTGCTGGAAATACCTTACAGGCACGGCTTTTGATCTCAAGGGCCAAACATTGCCTGGTGGACAACAAGAAATAAAAAAATTTCGGGATGAATTGGGCCCAATGCGGTATGAAGAGAAAATCGTGATGGGGGTGTTCCTGGCAACGGCTATTGCCTGGATTACCCGCACATTTTTGATCACCCGGTATGTTAACCCAAACATAGACGATACCATTATAGCCATGCTGGGCGCATTGGCTTTGTTTATCATTCCATCATCTAACCCCAAAAAGCCATTGATTACTTGGGATGATGCCGTGAAAATGCCTTGGGGTGTTTTGTTCTTGTTTGGGGGGGGAATGGCGTTGGCGCAGGGTTTTACGGATACCGGACTCGCAGATTGGTTAGGCGCTCAGTTGACCCTTCTGGATGGGATGTCCCTGCTTATCATCTTATTGCTCCTGATTTGTTCCGTGAATTTCCTCACAGAGGTCACCTCAAACCTGGCTACCACTGCGATGCTTTTACCCGTTTTAGCCCCTATGGCCCTTGCGATTGATGTTCACCCTTTTGTGCTCATGGTATCCGCTACCACGGCGGCATCCTGCGCATTCATGTTGCCGGTTGCTACTCCCCCTAACGCAGTGGTTTTCGGATCGGGCTATCTCCAGATCAAGGACATGGTCAAGAGTGGTCTTTACTTGAACCTGATGTCCATTTTACTCATCACCCTTTTCGTTTACTTGTTGCTTCCCCTGCTTTGGAACATTGATGGGAATGTATTTCCGACCGCTTTATTGCCAAATTAGGGAGTATAAAGCCTAAAAAAAAAGGCGGCAAGCACAATTTTGATCATAACTAAACCCTTGTTTATCAAGGATTTAGTGCGGAGCGATTCGCTAAAATTCGTTAAAATTTCAAAAAATCCAGTGGGATTGAGTTTAACGTTGGCAATGCCATATTTTGAGCAGACTGAAGCAATCAATTCAAAAACAATTACTCATGAAAATACGATCACTCATCCTATCTGCGATGGGCCTTTTTGCGGGGCTGGGAGGCTACGCCCAAAATATGGTCATCACAGGAATCTTTGACGGACCTCTGTCCTCGGCCCCTCGGGGGCTCGAAATTTATGTGCTCAACAACATCGCTGACTTATCGCTGTACGGCGTAGGCTCAGCAAACAATGGCGGGGGAACGGATGGCCAGGAGTTTACTTTCCCGGCAATTTCCGCTACAGCAGGTGACTACATCTACATCACAAACAACGCGGTCAGCTTCGTCGACTTTTTTGGGTTTGCCGCTGACTATGAAGATCCAACAGCCGGAATTAGTGGCGATGATGCCTTTGAACTCTTCTTCAATGGTTCTGTGATCGATGTGTTTGGCGAGATCAGTGTTAGCGGAGGAGGTCAACCGTGGGAATACACCGATGGATGGGTATACCGCAAAGACTGCACGGGCCCTGATGGAACGATTTTCCTGCTGGCCAACTGGACCTACAGTGGGCTTGATGTCTTTGATGGCGCAACGACCAACGCCACTTCCTCCAGTCCCTTCCCCTTGGGCACCTATGCGCCAACCGGTTGTGTAGGGGTAGAAACGGCAGATATTGTCATTACCGAGATCATGTACAATTCCCCACAGATCTCCGATATCGAATTCATTGAGCTGTACAACAACGATGTGGTTCCTGTAAACCTGGCCGGCTATGTGCTGAGCTCTGCTGTGGACGGTGTATTGCCTTCCATCATCCTCAATCCAGGCGAATACGCGGTGTTGACCGACGAACAAGTCGGGTTCACGGCCACTTACGGCTTTGCTGCAGATTACGAATGGACCTCCGGGGTGCTGAGCAATACCAGCGCCACCATCGTGTTGGTTGACTCCAATGGCAATACGGTAGACTTCGTTTCTTACGACGATGGCGGCCTTTGGCCCTCCATCGCTGATGGTGGTGGACCTTCACTGACTCTTTGCGATCCGTCTTCAGACAACAACGATCCGGCCAACTGGCAGCGCTCCACAACCAACACCGGCGTCCTGGAGGACAACAAAGTAATTTTTGCTTCACCCAATGCTGGAGCAACATGTTTGGCTGTACCGATTGTCCAGTTGGAATATGTCGAGGCATCCGTCCTGGAAACTGGCGTGTCCATCGAGGTTCAGGTGCTTATTGACAATCCGAACGCGCTCCCAACCAGTGTTGATCTCTTGGTAGGTGGTGGTTCTACGGCTAGCAGCCCAGCTGACTACACGATTACCTCGCCTTCTACGATTACCTTTCCCGGTGATTCCAGTGCCAACCAAACCATTGTGATCAGCATCAATGATGATCTGTTGGAAGAAGGCACGGAGACCATTCGAATTCGTCTGGTTAACCCAACCAACGGCGCTGTCATTGCGTCCGCTGCAGCGGTCATAAACATTCTGGATGATGAGGCTCCGCTGACCAAAGCTTTGGTGCTTACCGGTCTTTTTCACGGCCCGATTTCAGGCAACCCCAAAGGCGTGGAGGTGTTTGTTGCTCAGGATATTGCTGACCTGAGCATTTTTGGTGTCGGCACAGCCAACAACGGCGGCGGTACTGACGGCCAGGAATATACCTTCCCCGCAGTTCCCGCAACGGCTGGGGAATACCTGTACGTCGCAAACGATACGGTGGTGTTTCGCACGTTCTTTGGTCAGGGAGCTAATTTCCTGGATCCAGGTGGAGTAGCTATGAACTTCAATGGCGACGATGCCGTTGAACTTTTTGAAAACGGACAGGTCATTGACGTGTTCGGTGACATCAACGTGGACGGTACCGGCCAGCCCTGGGAGTACACGTTGAGCTGGGCACACCGCATTGCCGGTGGTCCGGATGATGCCACCTTTGTGTTGGCCAATTGGGAGCTTGGTCCCCTGGAAGTGTTTGATACCGTGTTGACCAATGCAGCCGCAGCCTTCCCATTCCCGATTTACACCGGACCTCCTTTGTGTAACTCGGCCAACGTTCCCGACAATCAAACTCACCTTACCCTGGCAAACCGCGTTCAACTGGACTGGGATCCTATACCCGGAGCTGTTGGTTGCCAGGTGAGGGGCAAAAGACTGCCTACCGGCCCGCAGCCCACGGTAAACGTGCTTGCATCGCCCTACAACACCGTCAATGTACCCTTTGCTGTAGCAGGAGCAGGCACCACCTGGACCTGGCAAGTGCGCTGTGCCTGTACCATCACTCCCCTGGACGTCAGTGCCTTTAGTGCATTTGGCGACACGTTCTCCATTCCCGTTGCCCGTGAAATGGCACCAGCAGCAACCCTGAACCTGTTTCCCAACCCGGCTTCAGACCAAGTGTACGTGAACTGGAATGCCAATTCCGATCAGACGGTTGTGGTTGAAGTGTACAACATAACAGGCACGTTGGTGATGAGCCTGCAGAAGGCAGTCATGCAGGGAGCAAATGCCTTGGAACTGGATGTAAAACAGTTGGAAGAAGGCATTTACTTTTTGACCATCAACGGTGTTGATTCCGAACAGTTCAGTGTTCTTCGTTAATGGTTTGTTGAATTTTTAGACCATCAAAACAAGGGGAGCCTTTAACCGGGCTCCCCTTACTTTCCCATGAAGCACCTGCTTTTTTTCTTTGTGTTTATTCCTTGCCTGGCCACGGCGCAAACGGGACAGGTAAAACAGGTACTCTTCATCGGGAACAGTTACACGGCTAGAAATGAGCTGCCAGCCATGGTTGCGGATATCGCCAACTCATTTGGCCATACCCTGCTTTGGGATGCCAATCTGATCGGGGGAAGTTCATTCGCTAACCACGCCAGCAATGCGACTACGCTCACTAAAATTGCTCAAGGCAACTGGGATGTCGTGGTGCTGCAGGAACAAAGTCAGTTGCCCGCACTGGATCCCGTTAGCGTGGCGTCTTCGGTTTACCCCTATGCCCAAAGTTTAGTAGAGGCGTTGCGCGGAGCCAACCCATGCACTTCGCCCGTCTTTTACATGACCTGGGGACGCGAAAACGGCGATGACGAAAATTGTGGCAGCTACCCGCCAGTTTGCAGCTACGATGGCATGCAGGGGCGCTTACGCGACTCGTACCTCCAAATGGCCCAGGACAATGACGCAGCTGTAGCACCCGTAGGCATGGCCTGGAAAGCGGTCCGCGATGATCATCCAGGCATCAATTTGTACAACGCGGATGAAAGCCATCCCTCCTTTGGGGGTACTTACCTGGCCGCATGTGTCTTGTATGCCACCATCTTTCAGGAAAGCCCTGCGGGCGCCTTCATTCCCGCCGGAGTTTCGCCCGCCACCGCCAATGATTTGCAGCAAAAAGCGGCACTGACCGTTTTTGATTCGCTGATGGTTTGGGGCATCGATCCTGTTTCTGTTCGTTCCGATTTAGTGATTTCCGGCATCTTTGATGGTCCACTATCATCGGCGCCAAGAGGCGTAGAATTGTATGTCGAAAGGGATATTGCGGACCTCAGCGTTTACGGGTTAGGGTCCGCAAATAACGGGGATGGCAGCGATGGACAGGAGTTTACGTTTCCCGCCATCGCCGCACATGCGGGAGATTACCTCTACGTGGTCAATGATGCCGCAGCTTTTCAGACCTTCTTTGGGTTTGTCCCTGATTATGAAGATCCTGTTTCCGGAATAAGCGGCGATGATGGATACGAGTTATTTAAAAATGGCATTCGCCTTGATTTGTTCGGAAGAACAGACCTGGATGGTACCGGCACGGGTTGGGACTATCAGGATGGCTGGGCATACCGAAAAAATTGTGCCGGTTGCGGAGGGACTAATTTTGTGCAAAGCAACTGGATTTACAGCGGTGTCAGTGCATTTGATGGGGCGCTGACCAATGCGGCATCTTTGTTACCATTCCCTATAAAAACATATGCTGGAGGTTGCGATTCCGTAGCTCCCCCTCCCGTGCTGGTGGATTCGGGGCTGGCCTTGATTGGCATCTTTCACGGGCCACTGAGTGGATCGCCAAAAGGGGTTGAACTGCTTGCGTTAAAAAATATTCCCGACCTGAGCCAATACGGTCTGGGATGTGCCAACAATGGCGAAGGAACCGATGGCGAGGAGTACTCGTTTCCCGCGGTATCCGTTGCCATAGGCACCCATTTTTATGTGACCAACGACACCAGCAGTTTCCGGGTTTTCTTTCATGAAGCAGCACAATTCGAAGACGGCGGTGCGGCCTGCAACTTCAATGGGGACGATGCCTTTGAGTTGTACGAAAGCGGTTCCGTTATTGACCGATTTGGCGATGCCGATGTGGATGGAACCGGCGAGCCTTGGGAATACACGTTGAGTTGGGCGCACCGTTTATCGGGCGGCCCGGATGGCAATGTCTTTGCGCTGGGTAACTGGGAAGTTGGTCCGCTGGAGGTGTTTGATGGCGAATCCACCAATGCGGCAGCCGCTATTCCTTATCCGATCTTTGTCCCTGCCACGTGCAGCACGGCCCTTCCCCCGCAAAATCTTCAAAGCACAACGGGGAGTTCAACCATAACTCTTTTTTGGGACCCGGTACCGAATTCTGTTGCTTGTCAGTTGAAGGGAACGCGGATCATTCCACCGGGTCCTTCTTCCAGCATCACTTTGCTGGGCTCAGAACTTAGCTTTAAAACCATTTCACATGCCGTGGCAGGATCGGGTACAACCTGGGACTGGAAAGTGCGCTGTGCGTGCAATCTTAGTCCCCTGCAGGTTACCGGATTTTCCAGCACGGGTTCGTTTTCCGTTCCCTGATTTTTTGCGTCACTCGAAAACAGAATGCTATGAATTTGAAAAGCCTACCCCTTAGCCTCTCGCTGGCTATCGCAGCGCTGGGTCTTGCAACGCTGGCTCAAGCGCAACCAAGCAACTTAATCATAACAGGCTTATACGATGGCCCGCTGGGAACCGCCCCGCGAGGAGTTGAATTGTATGTAATCAACAACATCCCCGACCTCAGCGATTACGGCGTAGGATCAGCGAACAACGGTGAGGGGACAGACGGAGAGGAGTTCAGCTTTCCGGCTGTCAGTGCTTCTGCCGGTGATTTCATTTATGTGACCAACGATTCCATCGAGTTCATCAACTTTTTTGGCTTCTCGCCGGACTATGAAAATGCGGTTGCAGGCATCAATGGAAACGACGCCTTTGAAGTGTACCGTCTCGGCGCTGTAGTGGACATTTTTGGGCTGGTGGACGTGGACGGCACAGGAACACCCTGGGAATGGCTGGATGGCTGGGCTTACCGCAGCGACTGCACAGGGCCGGATGGAACAACCTTTGTTTTGACCAATTGGCTGTACTCGGGCATCAACGTGTTTGACGGCGAAACCACCAATGCGACATCCAGCGTTCCCTTTCCGTTGGCTACTTACGACCGCGATTGCCCAACGGGTACCGCAGCGAAACTGGTGCTCACGGAGATTATGTACAATTCGCCCCAATTGGCAGACATTGAATTCCTGGAGATTTACAACAACGAGGCCGTTCCGGTAGATTTGGAAGGGTATGTTTTTGTCGGCGGAATTGCCGATACCTTGCCCGCCTTTGTTCTCAATCCGGGGGAATACTATGTGCTCACCGATGAAGCGGCTGGTTTTCTGGCCACTTATGGCTTTGCCGCCGATCACCAGTGGAGCAGCGGTACCTTGAGTAATACCGGCGAGACCATTCGCCTGCAAGACACCGCAGGCCTTGATGTATTTTTGGTCACCTACGCAGATGGTGGCGATTGGTCTTCCACGGCCGATGGCTTTGGACCCTCGCTCATTTTGTGTGATGTGGACAGCGACAACGATGATCCGGACAACTGGCAACGTTCCATTAACGATTTAGGCGTCCTGGAAGATGGAGTGGCCATCTATGCCAGCCCTGGTGATGATGATGTTTGCCCGGACGACCCGGTCGTCACGCTGGGCTTTGCTGAAGTTTCGTTCTTAGAGAACATAGGAACCGTTCAATTATTCCTGTACCTGGACAATGCAGACAGCGATGCTACGTCAGTGGATGTGACCATTGCTTCAGGAGGAACTGCCTCTGAGGACGATGACTACCTCTTCAGCAGCACAACCGTAACCTTTCCTGCGTTTTCAGACTCTGCGCAATTTGTCAGCCTTACATTGGTTGACGATGCGCTGACGGAAGCATCGGAAACCTTCTTCATCCAGCTATCCAACCCCACAAACAACGCTGTATTGGCCACGGACCGGGTTCAGGTGACTATCCTTGATGATGAAACCTTGCCCGATGCCTCGGTGATCCTCATTGGAATTTTCCACGGACCTTTAAGCGGCGCCCCTAAAGGCGTAGAACTGGTCGCCACCGCGGACATTGCCGACCTCAGCCTTTACGGTTTGGGTTGTGCCAACAACGGCGAGGGGACAGATGGGGTGGAATGGAACTTCCCAGTCGTTTCCGTCACTGCAGGAAACTCCTTTTACGTGGTGAATGACACCGCTGTGTTCCGCGACTTTTTTGGGTTCAGCGCAGATTTTCAGGATGACGGAATAGCCTGCAACTTTAACGGGGACGACGCTTTTGAAGTTTTTGAAGGCGCAACGGGCATTGACGTTTTTGGCGATATCAACGTCGATGGCAGCGGTGAACCCTGGGAATACACCCTGAGCTGGGCGCACCGAATCGCAGGAGGTCCGGATGGAACCAACTTTGTGTTGAGCAACTGGGAATTCGCAGAACTCAATGTTTTTGACGGTGCCCTGACCAACGACGATGCTTCAAACCCATACCCCGCCGGAGAGATCAACATTTTCGCTGAAACACCGGCGCGTAATCCGTTGGCGTTGTATCCAAATCCCACCAACGGGCATGTGGTGGTGACTTCCTCAGCACAGGATGTCTTGCGCATCTATGACCTGACGGGAAAAGAAGTGTTCCGCACCGCAGTGTACCCTGGAAGCAATGTCCTCAACTTTTCGTTGAACAGCGGCATTTACCTGGTGCACCTGCAAGAAGCTGCCGCACGCGCAAAACTGATTGTCGAGTGAGAACACTGTTCTACGCGATCCTTGCTGCGCTCGGCACCTCCGCTGCGGCGCAGGACACCACAGCAGTAAACCGGGATCAAACGGAGGGTGTCTTTATTGATAATTACCTGAGCGGGAAGGGCATCACGTTCCGTTCCGCTGACGAGGATCACCGGTTGAACCTGGGGGCATACGTGCAAAGCACCTACGAGTTTGAGACCACCGAATCGTTCTCCGATTATTCCAAACGGTTCCGGATAAGAAGAGCCCGACTAACCTTCAACGGCTCTCACGAGCCCAGTAACATTTCCTACCGTCTGCGGCTTGACTTTGCCGGGCAATCGGATGAATTGAACAATGGAGTACTGCAGGATGCCTGGGTATCCTGGTCGCCCAACGCCACAACACGGTTCTACTTTGGCCAGCGCAGGTTGATCTCTGACAACCGTGAACTGACCATTGCCTCTGACCAGTTGGCGTTTATCGAGCGTAGCCGGGTCACTTTGGTCTTTGGCGCCATTCGCGATTTCGGCATTTACTACGACGGCCGGTTCGCCCTTGGGGAGAACTTTCGCGTTAAGCCAGCCTTGTCCATCGTCACTGGCGACGGGCAAAACACTATGTTTAGAAACCGCGGCGGATTTAAATACGAAGGCCGCATTGACCTCTTCCTAAACGGATACTTCATCAAAGGGGGCCAATTCTACGAACTGGACCTGGCCCGGGAACGCGTTCCCAAAATTATGCTGGGCGTTTACTACAGCACAAACCAGGGCATCAGCGACCGCAGAGGCCGGGAATCCGGTACCATCCTGTACCTGGATGAGCAAATGGCCGAGCTATTGCCAGACTATAACAAAATAGGGGTAGACCTCATGCTCAAGTACAAAGGTTTTTCTGTGCTGGGCGAATGGGTTAATGCCACCAACAACGTTCCTGCAGAAATCTTCTACCGCGTTCGCACTGATGGCAGCATTTCATCGGTGTTTGACAACGGGGTTGAAAACTACATCAGTGGTCGCCAAATGCTTGGCTCCGGGTTCAACGTACAGATGTCGTACCTGACCCGCAGCAATTACGCCGTTGCTCTTCGCTACACCAACCTCAATCCAGCTGAATTCTCCTTCTTAGACAATCCGCTTTTCTTCGCACGGAACACCTACTATGAAATGGCGTTCTCCAGGTTGCTTTCAAGAGGTGATGCGATAAAAATTCAACTGCAATTCATCCTGACAGACCTGGAAGAAGGGGCTGAAAACTTTGAAGGCGAGGTCATTCAAGACCAGTACGAACTGACCGGTCGGTTCCTGGTTCAATTTTCGTTATGATCCGGCAAACACTCTCCATCATCCTGCTTCTGTTGACTGTCGGCCCGGTGAGGGCGCAGTACAACAAGGTTGAACAGCGCTACTTCGCGGAAGAAGACCTGCCCATGAACACGCCCTCCTTCCAGCCGGGCGTGAAATACATGCGGTATGAACACCTGATGTCGTTCCTCGAGGCAGCAGCCTCGCGCTCTGAAGAAATTACCCTTTCCAACATAGGAAAAACCCAGCAAGGCCGAATCATACCCGTCATCACCTTCAAAAAGTCCGATGCAGTTGATCCACTGCGCGTGTTGTATATCGGAGGCGTGCACGGCGATGAGCCGGCCAGCGTAGAAGGACTTTGCCTGTTGATCGATTCGCTGTCCAACGGCAAGGGCATTTCCACAAACATAGAGTTGGCTATTGTTCCGATGCTCAACATTGACGGCTACCTCAAGCAAGACCGGCATTCGCACAACGAGCTGGACATCAACCGCGATTTTACCCGTTACAAAACGCCGGAAGCCAGGGCCCTTGTTCAGTTTGCCACAGCATTTAATCCACAAGTGGTCATTGACTTTCACGAGTACAGCCCTTACCGATTGGATTTATACGATCTGCAAGATCAAGGTGTGGTCAACAGATTTGATGTGATGTTTTTATACAGTGGAAATTTAAATGTTGCGCCACAACTGTTCAGCGTATGCGAAGCGCTCCTGGTGCCCGCTGCAAGAACCGTGCTTCACCGACACAATCGCGCTACTCACGAATATTTTAAAACTTCGGATGAACGCGGTCGGATTGTTTTGGATCAGGGCAGCAACAGCCCGCGATCAACCTCCAACGCTTTTGCGTTGACAAACGCCGTGACCATGCTGCTTGAAGTGCGAGGCGTTGGTCTGGGCAAAAAGACCCTAAAGCGCAGAACACATAGCACTTACCTGGTAGCAAAATCAGTTCTTTCCACCTGCGACAAGCATGGAGTGGAGATCAAAAAAGCCGTTCAAACCGCTCAAGACATGACCCTGCAAGCGGCTAATCCGGTAGTTGTTAAGCGCACACCCGAAACGCTCAGCGAAACCATTGAATTCATTGATCTGCGCACCAGCGAGCCGGCACGCTTGTCCATGACAGTCAGAAACAATTTGAATGCCAAACAGGTCTTGACCCGGACACGGCCGGTCGCGTATGCCATCAGCCAGAATGTAGATGAGGTCAAAACTATTCTGGATGTACTGGGCATTGAATACTCCATGACAAAATCTATGGAGCCACACAAAGCCGAACAGTATACCATTAACCAGCATAAACGAAGTACCCGCAAATCCGAAAAGATTAAGGAAGTACACGTCGAAGTAGCGCTTCAAATGACTACGGTAAACCTTCCGGCCAACTCGCTGCTGGTCAAGCTCCGACAACCCAAAGGCAACCTCTTGCCGGAACTCTTCGAGCCTGATGCCGTCAACTCCCTGGTCCGGAACAACGTCATTCAATTAGCCAACAACCAAATTCCGGTCTACCGGATCATGCAATAGCCATGCAGAAGTACCTATTGATTTTGCTCCTGGGGCTGTCCAGTGCTGTCGCAGGGCAAGAATCCGAAGACGGCATCGATCCCGATTACCCCGATGAAACGGGCGTTTCGGCCTACGACGACTCGCAGGATGCCAAAGTTGTCTCTTATGAATTGGGCGAAGGGGTTCAGTTTCAGTTAAACGGCGGGCAATACGAGTTTAGCCTCGGTGCTTTTGTTCAGCCCTATGCCGACCTGCGCTCCGGTAACCTGGAAGACACGTTGAATCCCAACAGCCTATTCGGCGTCCAGGCCGCCCGACTCTTTCTGGAGGGAAAAGCCCATAAAGAAAAAGCCAGTTTCAGACTGGATATGGACTTTACAGATGGCTTTTCCCTGCTGGAAGCCTGGGTTGGGTTCAGACCCTGGGAATTTGTTGCCTTCAGTTTTGGGCAAAAATTAGTGAACAGCAACAACCGGGAGTACATCAATCAGGAAAGCAACCTGCAGTTTCCCATTCGCTCCGCCTTGAGCAATTATTTTACCCAGGACGGCCGGGAACTAGGTGTTTTTGTGGACGGCTTTATCGACATCCATGGTGTACTGATACGCCCTTCCCTTGGCCTGACTTCGGGAGATGGCCGAAACTCGTTTGGCGAACTTTCTACCGACCCCGACATTGGCGGCCTAAAATTGTTAGGTCGAATTGATTTCTTGCCCTTGGGCGACTTCAGCGGCGACGGCGCAAATTTCACCGCAGATCTCTTCCGGGAACCTACGCCAAAACTGGTCATCGGCGCCGCGGCAAGCATAAACAACGGGGCTAGCGGTAAAACCGGCGAAGCGCATGGAGCCTTCCAGCTTTGGGACGGAACGGGCACCGTCGCCTATGCCGACTACGAAAAACTTTACGTGGACCTGCTGTTCAAGTACCAGGGCTTCTCCCTGTTGGCTGAATTTGTGAACGCGCGCATTGTGGCCGACCAAATTCTCTATTTGGATCCGGTAGCCAACGAATTCTTAGACGGAGCAAACATCGCCGATAACTACGTGGTAGGCCAGGGCATTAATGTCCAATTGGGGTATGTCTTTGAAAAAGGCACCTCCATTGATCTGCGCTATTCTACCATCATGCCTGAATTTGATGTGACCACGTCTCAGCTGGCGCAAGAAAACTGGTACACCGCAGGCATCTCCCATTATTTTAACCGCATGAATGGTTTCAAGCTCAGCGGATCGGTTACCTATCGGGAGAATACCACCTTGGGCGAAGCCACGGGAGAACCCTTCAACGGCATTTTTGGTTTGATTATGGCTCAAATTATGTTGTAACATGACGCACGTACAAAAAGCAAAACCATCGTCTCCCTTTCTCGCCCTGTTGGCAGCATTGTTGTTTGCCTCCTGCGAAAGCGTGGTTGTTACCCCGGAGCCAACAACCGTGATGCCCCCGGTTACCAATGAACTCATTATTTCTGAATGGGCTTGTTCCTCTACCGCTGATGCCGATGGCTTTAGAAACACCTATTTCGAGATATACAACGGTACGGGTGCCGCTGTGGACCTCTCTGGATACGGAGCCCTTTACCGCAGAAATGACCGAACCTTTGGAGGCGAAGTGGGCGATACTCTGATCTTCTCCGGCACCATAGAAAATGCACAGGCGCTGGTCATTGCCCGGCCAGAAGCAGACCCTTCCATCATTGATGCCGATTTTCTCTGGGCAGCGCTCAACGCCAATGGCGACGATGCCGTTGCGCTTTGCACGATAAGCGGTTCCACCTTTACCATCCTTGACTTGCTCGGTGACGAGACGCGCCCCAGTCCTGCCTACGATGTAGCCGGCGTGGACAATGCCACCCGCGACCGGGTGTTGCTTCGCAAATACGCCGTCATGAACCCCAACACGGATTGGACGGCCTCCAGGGGAAGCGATTCGCTGAACTCAGAATGGATGGTTTTTGAAAAAGAGTACTACTTTAACGCCGGCAAGCCCACCCCTAACCCCTGATCATGCGGCAATTCGGCATCGGTATTGCACTCGTTTTTCTCTTTGGTCTCACTGCCTGCAAGGAAGATCCGATTGTACCAACAAACGATAGCCTTCGGGTGCTTTTTGTCGGCAACAGCTACACCTACTACAACCAAGGCGTTGATTATGTGCTCAAAGAGATGATGCTTGCCGATAATCCCGCGGGCACATTCATCACGGACCGGCTTGCTGAAGGGGGATACACCCTGGAAGACCATGCCGCAACTGTGGCGCTTGGAAATAAACTCAACCAGGAAGCGTGGGATGTTGTCGTGCTGCAGGAACAAAGCACCCGCCCCATTACCAACCCGAATGTGTTTTATGCAGGCGCCCGGACCATTGACAGCATGATCAATCTGGTGGATGCAGAAACCTGTTTTTACATGACCTGGGCCCGCGCTGATGATCCCAGCATGACAGCCCCCCTTGAAACTGCCTACACCACAATTGCCACAGAGTTATCCTCAAAATTGGCTCCTGTTGGAAAGGCCTGGGAATATACGCTGGCAACTTACCCGACAATTGTCCTACATCAATCCGACAAAAGTCACCCAACCAATGCAGGCACTTATTTGACTGCGTGCATCTTTTACATTGTCCTGTATGGAGAGAATCCTGTGGGCAATACGTTCCCCTACACTGGACTTTCAGACGAAGACCGGCAGAATGTCCAGCAAGCAGCCTGGGAATTTATGTTGGCGTATTGACCTTCGCTTAAAGGCGCTGTTTCCTGGCGGCTAAAGGAAGTAAAAAAGAATGTTTAGCCCCCCTAACTACCGCTGAATAACCAAAGACCTTCCCACCGCTTTTTCAAGTGCTTTATTCGTATAAATTAATACGTAGTAATATCCATTGGGCAGATTAGCTAAGGAAAGCTCTTCCCGTTGTTGACCCAGCGTCTGGCGCTTTGAAAAGAGCACGTTGCCCGTGCTGCTGACTAAACTTAGCAAAACTGCCTGATCCGGTATGTTGAACACATAAGCGGTTTCGGTAGCCGGATTGGGGAAAATCAACAGCGCTGGTGGAGGACTGTTAAGCGCCTCGGCGACAGCATTCGTTTCAGGAATGCCCCAAATGGTGTTGGTAAAGGCTGTGCTGATGGGTGGATTGAAATCGAAATAGATCTGTGCCCGGTTCCTAATCACGGTACCCAAATCGAGATCGGGCAATGGTCTGACTCGGAACTTGACATAGCCCATGCTGCCCAGCAAATCGGACGATGAGTCCGGTAACAAAATGGGATCAAAGGTCCAGACAGCTGTGTGGCTGTTCTCAAGGTGCAATACCACAGGTTCATGGCTGGACCCGAGAAACTCCAAAGACTCGGGCAATACTTGCGCTGGCAGTTCATCCACCAAGCGGACCAGCGAGGCAGGATAAGTACCAGTATTCTGAAATTCAATCGTGTACGTGAGCCATTCGGTTGTATCAGCCACATAACCAGGACCAAGGCCTGCGGGCTCCACCGTCTTTTGGTTGGGATCATAGGCCGCACGTACCCAGTGGCCTTCCCAGTCCCTGTTGTTTGACAAAAGGTAATCAGACGCGGGAACCGCGATGCGCGCCTCAGACCAAAGCGTATCACCTAACAAAGTGATATCCGGCTCCAGCTGCAAGACCAAATTGATCTGCTGATCTTCGAAGAAATCGCTGAACTGAAGCGCAAATCGAAGCGTATCAACGTCCATCGCATAGGGGGCAGGAGTAGCCATAGCGAAGGTTGTTGACGGCGGAAGCACGTAGTCTATAAACACCGTATCGTCGAACACAGAACCCCGATTTTTGCACGTAATCCAACTCTGGTAAGCAAAGCCAGGGATAGCATCGGTGCCCGTCAACACAATTTCATACTCTTCAACACTTTCCACAATTTTAAGCGCGACATCTAAGGAATGGACACTCCCATCAAGCGTATCTGGTATGAACGCATACAGGGAAGTATCTGGATAGCTTTGAACAAAAAAGTCGGGAGTTGCTGCCTGAATTTTCACAGAATCCAAGGCGTAAAAATTGCGCGCATAGTACCCCACCGAACTGCTGTAAGCAGGCAAAAAGTCCGGTTCAAAATTTAGTTGTTGGTAAGGCACCGAACTTTCAGCTGCGTCCTTAATGTTGTTCAAATTCTCATCGACATACAGATAACCATTTAGAACAGTTCGGGCAATGGTACCCTGGCCATCCGATTTAAAAACACAAGGTACCGGTGCAGCAAACAGACTTGGAATCCTCAATCCATTTGCCACATACCCCCCCCCGTGCATCCCGTGCAGGGATTCACAACTACACCCTATCGGATTGTCCGAGAGGCCCGTCTGGCCAATTACAACACCATTGGCGTCTATGCGAAGTATATGGCTGACGTATGCTGACAATGAGCCGGGTTCATTCCGGTAGAGTACACCCGTTTCCCCATTTGGATGACTTGGCACATCTTCAATATAAACACTGAAGATTGGAGGAATGGTGGCTACAGCGCTAAACTCCTGCAAGCCATTCTGATCGTAATAATTCAGTTCGAATTACTGCGTTATATAGAGCGAATCAGCAACATGACTTAACAGAATGAATCCCGTATCACGTCCAGCAAAATGGAAGCTTCCCATATTCACTGCAAAGGAATCTTCCCATTGCAGACCCGCGTCTCCAAATCGGGCTACATGCATATAATCGGCGGCAGCACCGCTGCGGATGCTATGCACATAGACGTTTCCATCCAACGAAGCATAGAGATCCGGGCGCATGGATGAGCTACTGCTCCCCCATTCCCAATCATGGGTCCATTGCAGGGTTGCCATTTCATCCCACTTCCAAACACGCGTATGAAACCCGAGCGGAACAGTAGAGCCATTCGAACCGAGGACCCCTACGGTCATGTAACCGCCATCGCTGGTGGAGGTTGAACGGGCATGGTAAACCACGTAATCCTCCACAGTGACACTCCACCTCATCAACGTATCTGCGAATTTGCTCAAAAGATGAAGTTCCAGATCCACACCCGGGTCCGACCAATCATCGTTAGCAAAATGTTTTGGTGTCGTTAGCAGCCACTCGCTGTTAGAAACCGCCACTGCACTAGGCCTGAATAAATTATCCCCAGAAAATGGCGCAGCCGAGAGCAAATCCCCGGAAGCTAGAAAACTTGATTGCCCTGCAAAATGCTTGTATCTCGTACTTGACGAATAAATAACTCTGCCATTCAAAGCATCGAAGGTGCCATCAGGCCATGCAATAATATCTGCATAATAATGATTGGTAAGGCTCGGATATTACTGATAATAGGAAGACTGAGCTAACGCGCTTTCAACAAGAACAGCGAATGAAAAAAGGAAGAACAGTGCCGGCCACCGTGCAGAAGAAATAATATACATACCCTAAAGATATAGCGAAAATCCTATAGATCACTTCGATTCCACCAAAAAAAACTGGCACAACAGCAAAATAACCCCCTACAATTCCCCTTGCGCCCGCTCATAATCCTCCGGAATACCAATATCAATGAAATATCCATCGAAAATTTCGGCGTGAAAGCGGCCGCGCACATACTCCGCTTCCAGGATTTCCTGCTCAAATGAAAAACGCTCCGGCAGGGGCTTCAGGGCAAAAAGTGATGTCCGCATCAGGTAAACCCCCCCGTTAATCAAGCCCAGGGCCATAGGGCGCTTCTCCCGAAATCCGGTGATCACACCGGCGTCGTTGACCAACACGGTGCCGTAGCGGTCAAAGTCGCGCATTTGCTTCAGGGCAATGGTAAGTAGCGAATCAGAAGCCGCGAAACGATTGAACAAATGTTCAAATGATACACGGAAGTAGGTGTCGCCATTGAGCACAAACACCGATTCGGCGTGGCACAGCCCAACTGCCTGCCGGATGCCGCCGCCGGTGCCAAGGGGCTCTTCTTCCACCGAATACACGAGTTCGAGGCCGTTGTAATTCTGGCTAAAATAGTCCCGAATGGCCTCTGCTTTGTAGCCCACTGCCAGCACAACGCGCGTTATGCCTTGATTCAGCAGTTCATCCAGCACGTAGGCCAGAAAGGGCCGTCCGCGAACGGGCGCCATGGGCTTGGGAAGGTCGGCAACGACGCTGCGCAAGCGGGTGCCAAAGCCCCCGGCCAGCACGACCGCCTCGCGCGGAATCTGGGCTGCGGCTTTGCTCATGCCTTGCGCTCAAACAACATCTCTTCCACCAGCTGGCAGATGGCATGGCCCAGGAGCATGTGGCATTCCTGGATGCGCGG
>WGOA01000069.1 GCA_016124275.1 Bacteroidota bacterium | reverse complement strand
GGTGCTCGCCGTTAAGGCGGGTGCACAAGTTTGGCTTTACCCGCTCTACGTGGTTTGGGGGGCGTCGTTTTTTGCCGTACAATCGGTTTCTGTACCGTACATTTTGCGCAATTGCCGCGAGGAGTTTCACTCGGAAGCGCTTGCGCTGAATTTTACAGCCTGGAGCTTTGCCGTCGTCATTGCCGGCGGTTTGAACTTTGCGCTGAGCCGAATTAATCCGATGATCTTTACGGAGGAAGTTTTGCTTCAGGGATTCGCGCTGGTTGGGTTGGTCTCCGTCTTCTTTGTTTTCCAGATTAAAGAAGACCGCTATGATCCTGTTCACAAGACCATGCTGGGCGGCGATTGGAAGTTGATTGGCCAGGCGCTTATGCCCACGGTGGTTATTGCCGTGGGCGCAGGGCTGACCATTCAGTTCATGAACCTTTTCTTCTACGCCACCTTTGGCGTGGATTACGATGTGTTCTCGCTAATGGGCGCGCTAACCGCGATTCTGGCCAGCATTGCCGTGTTGCTGGTACCCCGTATTAAGACACGCTTCGGGTACCGGCTCGCTGTGCCGGCAACGCAAGGCTTGGCTGTTTTAGCGCTGGTTGCCCTGGCCTGCACGGAGTATTTTAAAACCGTACCCGGCATATTGGGCGCGGCCATTGCGCTGTATGTGATCCGACAACCGCTGATGAACATGGCCAACCCGATGACCTCCGAATTGGTGATGTCATATGTGGGCACCAAAAACCGGGAGATGACCGCTGCGCTCAATGGAGCGGTCTGGTCGGGCAGTTGGTTTCTGAGCAGCACGGTTTTTGCTACCTTGCGAAAGCACAATATTGAATATGCACAGATATTTTTTATAACATCTTTTTTGTACGCAATAGGTATTTATATGTTTTATAGATTGATTGTTGCCTACGAAACCCGGGATGCCCGAGCATAGGATGGACCTGTTCATCTGTTTAAACGGATTCGGCCATGCATAAAATCGGGCTGCTGTCAGACACCCACAGTTGGCTGGATCCGCGCATCCCGGAATTCTTTGCGGATGTGGATGAAATCTGGCACGCAGGCGATATCGGAGACCTCCGCGTGATGGAGCCCCTGGAGGCCATTAAACCCGTGGTAGCCGTGTACGGAAACATCGATTCCCCTACCCTACGGCATCGCTACCCTGAACAGGTTCGGCTGGAACGCGAAGGGGTCCGGATCTGGATGCTGCACATCGGCGGCTATCCTGGCCGGTACGCGGCGCCCGTGCTAACGCAGTTAACCAGCGGTGCCCCAACCCCCAATTTGTTTATCTGCGGCCACAGCCACATCGCCAAAGTGCAGCGCGACGAGCGTTTCGGGGGCATGCTGACGATGAACCCCGGTGCGGCAGGCCGGCAAGGGCTGCACCGCATGCGCACGGTGTTTCGCTTTGCGCTGGAGACCGGGCGGGTTCGGGATCTGGAGGTCATCGAATTGGGGTTGCGCGGGGCGTTGCACCCCTGACAAAAGCCCTAAAAGCGTTTATCCAGCTTGATTTTTGACTATAATGGCTGCGCAATCAGCCATTATAGCCGAATTTTGACAACACCCTGCTTTAAACCGGCCATTATGGCTGATCGAAGCGCCGTTGCGCTGCAAGACTGACCGATTTCGAACCAAAATTTGGCGTGGCATACGGGTTGATGAAAGGGTTATGCGCTTCGGCGCAAACACATCAATTCAACGAACAACCTAAAAGCCATAATCATGAACCTGGTAAGAATCAAAAAACCCCGCACAGAACTCGCTCCTTTCTTCACCGCTTTTGACGAATTCCTGGCCCGTCCGTTTGATGAACAAGTGTTCAACAACGGGGGAAATGCTTTCCGCCCCGCCGTCAACGTTTTGGACAGCGCCTACCATTTTGCCATCGAATTGGTCGCCCCTGGCCTGAACAAGTCGGACTTCAACCTGCACGTAGAAAAGGATACGCTGACCATCAGCGCTTCCCTGGAAAACCGCAGCGAGGAAGCCAAACCCAATTACACGCGCCGCGAATTCAGGTTGAACAGCTTCACGCGGACGTTCACCTTGCCCGAAAGTGTGGACACCGAAAAAATTTCGGCCCACTACGAAAACGGAATCCTGAACGTGCGTCTGCCTAAGCGCGAAGAAGCGCAAGTCAAAGCAGCCCGCAGCATTGAGATTTCGTAAGGCCGTTGGCCAGCTTTAAGCAGCATGCAGGTGATTGAAGTGCTTATCATCGCAGACCCTGCTTTCCTGTAGCCCCCTATTGTTTAAGGTGTTGTCGTGGTTGACCGCCCTCCCGCCAGGAGGGCGGTCGTTTTTTGGGGCATGCGAAAGCGATGCAAAACGCTGCTGACCCCTTCGCCCGGGTTCAATACCCCAAAATGTCCATCATGGCCTCCGGCTGCTGCGAATCGCTGAAGACCCGGAAAATCTCGGTGCCGTTGTCATCGCGGTCAATGATCAGGTGAGGCGGCGAAGGCAACAGGCAGTGCTTGAGCCCGCCGAAACCCGAGAGCGCCTCCTGGTAGGCACCCATGTTGAAGAAGCCGATGTACAGGGGCTCGCCCATTTCCACCTCGGGCAGGTAAACGTCCTGGCCGTTGACTTCCTGGTTGTAATAATCCATCTGGTCGCAGCTCTGGCCGCCGATCTGAACGCGCTTGACCGGGTTGTGCCATTTGTTGATGGGCAACACCAAAAAGCGCTGGCCGATGCCGTAGATATCCGGCAGGGTGTTCATGAGCGAGGAGTCGATCATGTACCAGGTTTCGCGATCGTTCTGCTGCTTTTCGCGCACGACAGAAAACAGCAACGCGCCGCTTTCGCCTACGGTGAACTGGCCAAATTCCGTCCAGATGTCGGGCTCGGGCACCCCTTCGCGGCGGCAGGTGTCTGCGACGAGGCCCACCATTTCTCCGACCATGTACTCGTAGTCGTAGTTTTCGGCAAAATCGAGGGAATGGGGAATGGGCATGCCACCGCCGATGTTCATGGCTTTGAGCGACGGACAAATCTTCTTGAGTTCGCAGTAGAGCTTGAGTGCTTTGCGAAACTCGTTCCAGTAGTACATAGTGTCTTTGACCCCGGAATTGATGAAGAAGTGCAACATGACCAGTTTGGTCCGCTGCTGCGGCGAAATGACTTGCTGGTAGTATTCGATGATTTCGGTGAAGCGAATGCCCAACCGCGAGGTATACACCCCGAATTCGGGCTGCTCTTCGCTGGCAATGCGCAAACCAATTTCGAACTCCCCAATTATGGCACTCAGGTATTCGTTAAGCTCCTCTTTTGAGTCGAGTACGGGAATAATTCGCCGGAAACCCAAATTGATGAGCTTGGCAATGCGCTGGGTATAAAGCGGTGCCTTGAACCCGTTGCAGATAATGACTTTGTCTTTGTCCAGTTGCTTGCGCAAATACAACCGCTCGATGATGTCCACGTCGTAGGCGGAGGAGATTTCCAGGTGCGCATGGTGCCGCAGCACTTCCTCCATGACAAACGAAAAGTGCGACGATTTGGTGCAATAGGCGTAATGGTACTGCCCTTGGTAGCCGCGTTCCGCCATGGCCTGGGCGAACCAACCCCTTGCCTTTTCAATCTGCTCCCCGATTTTGGGCAGGTAGGTGATCCGCAAAGGGGTGCCGTACTCGCGGATGAGCGGCATCAGGGGCAATCCGTGGAAGGTCAGGTTCCCGTTGTCCAGGTTAAAATCGCTCTGGGGAAAGACAAATGCCTGCTCAATCAGGTCAATGTACCGGTTCTGCATGGTTGGTCCGTCGGGGGGTTCGCTTAAACGGTGCAAAATACGCAAAGCAGTGGTTTGCAGCGACCCAGGCCCGGATTTTTGGTGCGGTGTGAATAAGGTAGTTTTGCAGGTCCGATGAAAAATCCGAACCTGGAATCCCTCCTTCAACAGGCCATCGCCCGCGCGGTGGAACTCTGTTTTGGCAGCGCCGTTGATGCGGCTTCTGTCGCGATTAGCCATACACCCAAAGAATACCGCGGGCAGTTTACGGCCGTGGTCTTCCCCTTTGTGCGGTTGTCGCGGAAAAGTCCGGAGGAAACGGGTCGTTTGCTGGGCGAGCAACTGCTGGGCGAGCAGTTTCGCGCTGAATTGCCCTTTCTGTCGGGTTTCAACACCGTAAAGGGCTTTCTGAACCTGGAACTGAGCGATTCCTGGTGGCTGGACGTGCTGGCGTCAGCGCTTTCAAATCCGGACTACGGTTGCGGCGTGGCCACCGGGCAGGTCATTGTTTTGGAATACTGCGGACCAA
Organism: Bacteroidota bacterium; assembly: GCA_016124275.1. Taxonomy (GTDB): domain Bacteria; phylum Bacteroidota; class Bacteroidia; order Chitinophagales; family BACL12; genus WGOA01. The sequence continues at coordinate 30,161 of WGOA01000069.1, read as the reverse complement.
ACACCAACAAGCCCCTTCACCTGGGCCATGTCCGCAACATGCTCTTGGGTTGGTCCACAGCGGAATTGCTGGCAGCCGCCGGGCATGAAGTGCACAAGGTGAACATTTACAACGACCGGGGCATTGCTATTTGCAAGTCCATGGCGGCGTACCTGCGCGTTGGCCAGGAGCAGACGCCGGCCTCGACCGGCATCAAAGGCGACCACTTTGTCGGCAGTTTTTACGTGGCCTTCAACCGCATTGCGAGCGAAGAATGCCAGCCCTGGCTGGACCAGGGCATGGAGCGGCGCGAGGCTGAAAAACAAACGCCCATTTACGCGCAGGCGCACGATCTGCTGCTGCGTTGGGAAGCTGACGATGCTGAAGTCCGTGCGCTCTGGAGCCGCATGAACGGCTGGGTCTATGAGGGATTCAACAAGACCTACCAGGCGTTAGGCGTGGACTTTGAACGCGATTACCTGGAATCGGATACTTACCTGCTGGGCAAAACACTGGTGGAGGAAGGCGTGAAAATCGGCGTTTTTAAACGCTACGAGGATGGTTCCGTCCGGGCTGATCTTACCGCTGAAGGCTTGGACGAAAAGCTGTTGCTGCGCTCTGACGGCTCCTCCATGTACATTACTCAAGATTTGGGCACAGCAGAGTTGCGCTTTGCGGATTTCCACATGGACCGCAGCGTTTATGTGGTGGGCAGCGAACAGGATTACCATTTCAAGGTGCTCGAGGTCTTGCTTCGCCGACTCGGTCGCCGCTATGCAGCAGGCATTTTCCACCTCTCCTACGGCATGGTGGACCTGCCCAGCGGCAAGATGAAATCGCGCGAAGGCACCACCGTGGATGCCGACGATCTGGTGGCGCAAATGGTGCAGCAAGCCCGGGAAAAAACGCTGGCACTTGGCAAGATTCAGGACTTTGACGCCGAAGAAGCGGAAGCGCTTTTCCGCACGCTCGGGTTGGGTGCGCTCAAGTACTTCATCCTGAAAGTGGACCCGCGCAAACGCATTTTGTTCAACCCGGAGGAGTCCATTGAACTGCAGGGCAATACCGGTCCCTTTATCCAGTACACCTATGCGCGCATTCAGTCTATGTTGCGCAAGGCAGATGCTGCTGCACCTGAAAACGAGGGATGGGCCGATTCGCGCGTGGCAAGTGCCGAGGCAAAAGGACAACAGGATGTCGCCTCCTGGCAAGCACCCCTTCCACCGCTGGCCAGACCACTGGAAGATCCTGAACTGGCCGTGCTGGCCTTGATCCAGCGCTACCCGGCGGTTATCCAGGAGGCCGCTGCGCATTACAGCCCGGCCGAAGTCGCCAACTTCGCCTACGAATTGGCTAAAACGTTCAATCAGTTTTACGACAAGCTTTCCGTGCTGCACGCGCCTGATGCTTCTGATCGCCACCTGCGCCTGGCCATCAGTGCCGTTACTGCGGCTACTTTGCGCAATGCCTTGCGAATTTTGGGGATAGCGGTACCGGAGCGAATGTAAGGCGATGGTATCCGGCGGCGCAAGAGCGCTGTGGCCCACCTGAGTTCCGGCAACACAAGCGCACTGTCCCAAACCGGAGATCAGGCAAGCACCTGAAAAGGTGTATCGATCTTTGGAACGAAACGGCACCATAAAAAAAGGGCTGAACCCGGTGGTTCAGCCTTTTTCTTGTCTTCATAAATGCAGCCTGGCCAGCTTCGCGCAGCAGCCAAACTGCCGTGGATTTGCGCTTAGCGCGCAATCACCAGCGGCCTGACCAAAACTTGACCATCAATGATCAGGCGAATCTGATAGCTTCCGGCAGCTGCAGTAGTTAAATCAATGTTCCAAAGCTTGCTGCTGGTTTTTTCACCACCCAGCGACAGCACAAGTTGACCAACCGCGTTGTAAATGTCCACGCGCATGTCGCTGGCTTGTTGCATCACTACGTTAAGTTGCACCTCGCCGGAACTCGGGTTCGGGAACAGGTCAAAGACCTGCAGCCCTTCGACCCAGCCAAGGCCGGAGGCCTCGCCCACTTCGATAGACTCCGTGCTTTCACAGCCTGCGGAGTCTGTTACGGTAACGGAATACACTCCCGGTGCAAGATCAATGGCACGCTTCGTGGTTTGGCCATCACTCCATAAGTACGTATAGGGTGCTCTGCCCCCGCTCACCACGGCATTGATCTTTCCGTTGTTGGCTCCGAAATCAGAATCAACAGGCTCTAAGGTGACCACCAGAGGTTCTGGCTCTCCAATGGTTTTCTCAGCTGTCGCCGAGCAACCGTTGGCATCGGTAACAGTGACCGTGTACACGCCACCTGCTAGGGCGGAAAGGTTTGCAGTGGTTGCGCCTGTGTTCCATAGATAAGTATATGGAGCTGTGCCGCCACTTGGAACAACGGTAAAGGCACCGGTATTTTCGCCCGCACAATCAACGTTGGTCTTTGTGCCGCCGATACTGATTTCATTGGCAATGAACACCTCAATTTCATCCGTGGCCAAACAACCTAAGGGGTCGATAATGGACACGGAATACGTGCCTTCCGTACTAACTGTAATGGTTTGCGTAGTAGCCCCTGTGCTCCAGGAATAGCTGCTGGCTCCAGGTCCGGCATCCAATACACCGGAGGTACCAAAGCAGAGCGTGGTATCTGCGGCCAATCCGATGTCGTAGGGCAAATCAATGGTTATGGTCTCCGTTACCGAAGCACCGCATGGCGTTGGGGAATAACGGTAGGCCTCCAGCAGCTGTGTGAAATCGCTAAAGTTGGTGCCTGGGGTAGAGGTATAGGCTTCCGTTCCACTGGCATTCTCAATGCCCTGCGTGCGGCTGCCGCCATCTGAACTGATTTCCGTGATCTGGAAGTCAATGTTGTTGGAGCCTTCGTAAAGGATGGCTTGTACGGTCATGGTAGAACCGCCGGCTGACCCAAAGTGGGGCAAATTGCTGTACGTAACAATCCAACGTCGATTGGGCACAGACCCTACCGTAGCGTATGTTATGCTACCACCATCGTTGGGGTTCCAGTCATCCCAAACCACCGCAATCAAATCGTTGGGCTCTGTTGGGTTCGGCAAAGTCTGCGCAACGGTTGGGTTCAGATCCGAACTGAACGTTAAAAATCCGTTGGAATGGATGATGATGTTGCTGTACGAATTACCGAAAAATTCGAAAGGAAAACCAATGGGTACGGTAATGTCGTCATCATCGCCCAGCGCAACAGCTATTGGAGAAGCAACTGTTTCAGGTGCGTAGGCAATTGCAGCCACGCTGTAATCGCCTGTTGGGGTAAAGGTGTAGGTAATATTCGTGCTATTTCCAGCTCCAACAAGCGCCGGATCAAATTCGCCCGTGGTGGGGTTGATGATACCTGTACCCGACCAGGTACCCCCTGGAATGAGAGGCGAGGGCAAATAAGTGCTGGTACCATCGCAGTAATTGGTCGAAAAACCCGTATTAACCACCGGGGGAAGGACCGATGAAACCACGGCGAAAGCGGTGTCATTGATCGCGTTTGCATCGCCTGCAAGCACTGTATAAGCTTTAATGCTGTATGCGCCGATAGCTGCAAAATCAAACGGAACGGTGAACACGTGGCTGGCGGCGGCCAAGCCGGCCAAACCTGCCGGATAGGTGTCCGTCACGATGATGCTACCGTTGATTTCCAGCACAGCGTCAAATGCAGGGGCCGGAAGACAGGAGGCATTGAACAGGGTAACGGTCACATTGGTCAGCCCTACTTCGCAACCAGAAGAAGGACTTTCAACCGATGCCACAGCTACATCAAGGCCATTGTCGGAAATGCTGAAGTCATCAATAGCCATGTCCGAGAGGAAGCCGGGACCCGTCAGGCCAACCAAACGGAACCGAACCGTCTGACCGAGGTAAGCATCAAGGGATACACTTGCCTGGAACCAGGCATTGCCCTGATCGCCAGACAAACTCCAGATGGATGTCCAGACGCCCGTCCCTGGGTCAATCTCCAGGCTCAGGGTACCTTGGTTGGTACCCAACATGTGATACCAAAAACTAACTTGGGGACAAGTCACTGCACTCAGGTCAAAACAATGGGAAACAATGGATGCTGCCTGGCCATTGCAGCCAGAAGACTCCGTAAACAAGTAACGACCCGTTCCTGAGGTATGGTCACCGGCAGAGGGACCCGTTCCGATCGATGGCGTTGTCAACAAGTTGGTAATGCTCCAGTCGATATCGTCACCCGCCTCCTGCGTCCAGCCTCCGGCTACGGAACCCGAACAGCTCAAGTCCAATGCGCATCCAAACAGGGCATCCCCGCAATTGCTAAAAGCATCGAAGGTTTCCGTGTATGGGAAGGAGCTGATTCCCGTGTAATTCTCGACAACAGCCGCTGTGCTGTCATTGGCTGAATTGGCATCACCGGCAAGATCGGTCCAAGCCAAAAGGTCGTAAAAACCATCTGCACTTAAATCAGCCGTACCTGCAAAAGTGTAAGGAGCTGTTGCTCCTGGTGCAAGGCTCAACCCTCCAACGTTCTCCGTCGTTACGGAACCTCCGTTCACCGAAAAAGACACGTCGAAACCCGATACCGAAGTTGAACCAAAGTTCTCGAGAACAACGCTTACTGTGGCTGAAGAACCTGGGTCGCAACCATCAAAAGGCGATGTAATAGCAATCACCCCAGCATCATCCGGTAGCGGGTCTTCAATAATTATATTATCCAAAGCGATGTCACCGCGGAAAGTGGTTATACCGTCAATAGGGTCAGCGCGGATAAAGCCCTTCCACTGAAGCCTGATGACCTGCCCCGTAAAAGCGCTCAAATCCACCAAGGTGTCGCGCCAGGGATCTGCCTCCAACAATTGTTGTTGCTTATCCAAGATGACCAGCGGTGTTGCCGTTGAGCCAGCAATAGCCTCCAGAACCAAAGAGTCGATAGATCCCCCCACCATATGATAAGCATAGCGAACCACCGGGTTAAGCGAAGCAGTCAAATCAAGGCACTGCGTTTCCAAGATGGCAACATCGCCGATAACGGTTCCAGAACTTTCAATATAAATGTACTTACCAGATCCTCCAGCGTCAACATTCGGACCCGTCCCTATGGAAGATGTTGGCCCGGAAAGCACCTGCCACTGACGGTCGTCAGCTGTTGAGTTTGATAAACCCGTAGTAAATGCAGTTGCACCAGTAGTGTAAACGTCAAAGTTATCTTCAAGAGGCAGCGATACTGGTGCCGGAATATTCAGCACGACTGTGGAAGTATCGTTTGCATGTTCACCATCGCTTCCCAGATCTGTATAGGATGTTATGGTATAGATGCCAGGCAGCGAAAAGTCAACGCTCCCCACAAACGTATAGTTACCTGTTCCGCCTAATGCCGTTACGCTTAGTGCGCCGACGTTTTCGCATGCGGAAAACAATCCCGTTGGACCATCAACCAGGTAACAGACGGAGAAAGACGTCTGATCCGATGAACCGAAATTGCCAATTTCTACAGCAATGTTCTCCGAACTGCTGAGCAAACACCCCCCCAATATTGGCGCGAGGATGTCGGTAACCCCCAAATCATCGCCGCTGATCTCACGAAAAGTGATTTCGTCCAAAGCCATATCAGCGGTGAAGGTGAATCCATCAGAACCCAACTTAATTTTGCCGGTGAAACGCACCTGAACGACAGATCCCGCCCACGGCGAAAGATCAACCAGCGCATTTAACCAGGGATCAGCGTTAGCAAACTGTTGCTGGCCAACAAGCTTAAGTACCTCTGTTGCGGTGCCAACACCATCGACCACTTCTACCCGCAGAAAATCAATGGCTGGTCCAAACATGTGATAAGCGAACTCCAACACCGGAGCTGAAGTTCCAGTGAGGTCAATGCATCGGCTCGTCAAAACTGCCGAGTCTCCGGCAACAGAACCAGAACTCTCGATAAACAAGTACCCACCTCCGCCAGTTGCGTCTGTTGTGGGACCCGTTCCAGCAGAGGGCGTTGTTCCAAAGTTAACTTCCCATTGCCGCTGATCGTCCACTTCATTGGTGAAGTCGGGGAAGACTGTGGTGAGATCGGGATAGGCGTTAAAATTCTCATTGTAGAGTGGAGTGATCAGGTTCAGATCAAGCATGACCGACGTAGAATCGTTCGCCGCAATACCGTCACCAACTAAAGCCGTATAACCCGTGACCGTGTATTCACCGGCGAGGGAAAGATCTGCCGTTGCTGTAAACAAGTAATTGGCAGAGCTGCCAGCCGTTATGTTTAGCGCACCCACGTTCTCGCAAATAGTCACCAGACCGCCAGGGCCATCAATTTGGAAGCATACATCAAACCCAGTAGCATCAGCAGAACCAAAATTCTCAATAGAAACCTGGACTGGCTCAGAAGCGCTAAGGGAGCATCCGCCTTCAATTGGTTGCAACACCGCTGTCACACCCAAATCATCCGAAGGTGGTGTGAACAGCACAAAATTGTCAAACCCAACGTACCAGGACCAATCACCACCGTCATCGTAAGTGATCCGTGTTTGGAAACCAGGGTTTGCATAGGCGGTCACATCAATAGAGGCATGAGGGTATGGGGGTCCGCAAGCCCATGATCCACAATCGTTGATGTCTAGCCTGCTAAAAACGCTTATCCAGGATGCGCCATCCCAAACTTCAACAGTGATGCCATCGCCAATGGCCGGGCCATATTCCTGCAGGTTGTAGTCAAAATCGAGCAACACCAACGGAAGTCCGGTAATGTCTACAGGAGGAGAAATCAATTGTGCAGTAGAGGGTGCTGCTGCACTGCCCAAAAAGTCATCATCAAACATGACCATGCAGGTACCGTCTAAATTCCCAGCGTTTAAGGCATCCGGAGAGTTGAGCACAAATAACCAACCGGCGGTGCCTGAAACAATGTTTTCTGTCCACCCAGCCGGGAGTGCACAGCTGTTAAAATTCTCGGACTGAATGATTTGCGCCTGAATCCAGGTAGCCATCATCAGGGAGAGAATCAGGGTACTGACTCTTTTCATGAGCTTGCTTTTTGAATGTTGTTTTGGTTAACTCAACGGTTTATTCAACGGTTGATTCAACGATTGCCTAAACAGAATGTCCAGAATGATTGCAAAAAATAGATCTCCGAATGGAAATTAAGAAATTTGTCGGTTATGAAGAAATCTCTCCATCCAAAACACGGTGAAACGAGAACCCATCTGCAGCGGAAGCTGCAGATTTTGCAAAGGAGCAAACAGCATCTCTCTTACTCTAACACGATGCTGCGCGATGCCATTTTTCCCTCTACTACAAGCCTCAGTGTGTAGGAACCAGAAGGCATGCCCCGTAAATCAAGGGTGTCATCCGCTTGCACGTTGCGGACAAGCATTAGTTGCCCAGCAGCATTAAAAATACCGAGTGTCCCTGATTGGTCTGCCGCCATGCCTTGAACACGCATCTGCATCAAACCATCAGAAGGGTTAGGATAAATTTGCCAATTGGATACCAGTGATGGATCTTCCAGCCCTGTTGCAAAAATGGCCAACGTCTGTTGCGTGGTGTCTGATCCGCATGAATTGCTCGCAACGAGCGTGACCAGGTAGTTGCCGGAACCTGGATAGATGTGGTTAGGATTCTGATCCGTGGAAGTGGCTCCATCCCCATAGCTCCAGCTCCAGGAATCCGCTCCAGGTGACGCATCAACAAACTCAATATAGGCACCGCTTTGAACAAACGTAAAGCCAGCCTCTGGACTGCGATTGACAATGACAGAAATGCTGTCTTGAGCAAAACAGCCGCTGGTGTTGGTGACCAGTACCGTGTACGTTCCCGATGCCGTTGCCACAATAGCCTGGGTATTTTCGCCCGTATTCCAAAAATGAGAAGCAAGAGGATTACCCGCATCAAGCACAATGCTATCGCAAACTTCCTGATCAGCGCCCAATTCCACGCTTGGTGATGGAATAACGGTGACGTTTATGCCGTCTGTTCCCGTGAAACCAAACGCGTCGGTGACGGTAACGCTGTAAAACCCAGTGCTGCTGACTTCAATGCTTTGGGTGGTTGCACCGTTGCTCCACAGGTAACTGTTGCCAGGATTTCCAGCATCAAGAACATAACCGGCGCAAGTACTCAAATCAGGACCGAGATTAACGAAAGGCATATCAGCCACAATCACATCATCCACGCCAATGCCTTCAAAAGCGGATCCGGCTGCATCTGAGGCAAAAGCAAGGCGAAGGATAACCGAGGGTTCGCCAGATAATCCGTCCAATGCATGGCGCGCTGTTGTCCAGCCGCCTGAATTACCTGCCCAACCATTGGCGGTGGTCAACCCTGGCTCCTGATCACCTGGGTTTGCCGCGATGTCATTGAAATTATACCAACCGTCAGGATCGCCGAAGTCTCCGACATTTCGCCACATAATGCCTTGGTCAATGCTCGTTTGCAAGACCACACCGTCCTGGGCGATCACAATGCCCGCTTGCGTGCGATAATTCAGGCTCAGTCGAACACCGGGATTGTCAAGGGCGGAAAAATCCATGCATGGTGAAAGGGCCACAGAACGTTCACTGTTGTTGTAGAAACCACTCAGGTTGGTTACCATAGCATTTGTTCCGGAAACCGCAGAAGATATTACGGTGCCCGATGGTTCGCCAATTTGCCAGGAATTGTTCAAGCCCTGGTTGGTCCAGCCTGCAGCACCACTTTCAAAATCCTCCACGTAGGGAAACGAACCTATGGAAAGTATGTGCGTTCGCTCGGCAGCAGCTGTATCGTTCTCCAGATTGTCATCGCCGGGAAGATTGGTCCAGGCGCGGATCAGGTAATCGCCCTCTGCAGACAAATCTGCTGGTGCAGCAAAGGTGTACACAACTGTTTCATCCAAAGCGAGGGAATCCGCAAAAACTTCCGTGACAACGGGTCCGCTGTTTACCTGGTAGTTTACAGAGAAACCGCTCTGGGTTAACACACCAATATTGCCTACCTCTACAGATACCGTTTCGCCCGAACCCAAATCACATGCATTTTCAGGCGATAAAATGGACAATACGGCTAAATCATCCTGAGCGGGATCCCGGAAGCGAATTTCGTCCAGAGCAATGTCACTTTGAAAGGCAGAACCTGTGCCTGATGGACCAATTCTTCCGGTGAAACAGACGCGCACCAATTGATCATCGTAAGCAGACAAATCAACCGTGCTGGTTTTCCAGGGTGCTGCCTCAGATACCTGTTGAGGACCGGTCCAAACTTCGGCAGGGATTGTATCTGCCCCTTGCAGCACATCAACAGTCAGGCTGCCAATAGCCAGACCAGCCATGTGGTATGCATAGTTTAGGTTAGGTCCTGTAGAGCCACCGGTTAAGTCCAAGCAAGGCGTACAAACCCTTGCTTGTTCCAGGAAGGCTCCGAATGAACTCTCCATATAGAGGTATCCCCCACCCCCTGTTACATCGTCATTCGGCCCTGTCCCGGTTGACGACGTTGGACCAACATTGATCTCAAAAACCATCGCCTCGAGCGGGTCGTTGGTCAAAAAATCCAGAAGGCTGGTCCCCACCGGATAGCTGTTAAAGTCATCCGTCTGGGGAAGGGAAATGACCGGAAAATGAACAACCGTTCTGCTTGCCGAATCATTAGCAGTAAAGGCATCAGTAGGCAAGAGTGCAAATGCCCTTACAGCGTACGTGCCTTCTGCCGACAGGTCTGCCGGAGTACTGAAAAAGAAAGTATCGGTTTGCCCTGGCAGCAGGGTAAAGGCCCCAACATTCTCCGTAACAGAGGAAGCAAGAGGACCGGTGATGGAATAGCCAACATCAAAACCGCTAAGCGGGTTAGTCCCTAAACTCTTCAATACGACAGCAACGCCTTCTGCAGAACTGACTTCACACCCCCCGATTGGAGACAAAACGGCCACCGCATTCAGATCATCAAAAGGGGGAATATCCAGAACTTCTATCCCGTCAATCGCCATATCCGATGTTATGCCAGGACCAGTGACCCCTCGCAAGCGCAACCTGATGGTGCCAGAATACCCGAGTAAAGTTTGAGTTACCAAAGTCCAGGGGGCAATGCTGGAGGGTTGATCCTGACCACTTCTGGACCATAACTCGGTCCATGATCCACCATCGTCTTCGCTGATGTCCAAAGAAAGCGAACCCATAGTAGCCCCATACATGTGGTAAAAGAATCGGACGGCCGGCAGGCTTAATGCACTGATGTCAATGCAAGGGGAAATGAGGTTACTGGTAACACCCATGCAGGCGCCGGAGGATTCCGTAAACAAGTACAGGCCGGCAGCCGTTCCTGGAATCTGGTCCTGACTGGGACCGGTTCCGGCCGTGCTGGTGCCCCCAAAGTCAATCAACCAGTCTGCATCGTCCGATTGGTCCTGAATCCATCCATTAGCCACCGCTGCCGAACAGTCCGATGCACAGGTGGTTCCGCAAACGGCAAAAGATTCAAAATCCTGGACCAAAGGGAAACTGGCAATGGCAACAACATTCTCAAGTGTAAGGGCAAGTGTGTCATTTCCGGGAAGCACGTCTGTAGATAAGGCCGTGTAAAGTTGAACCGAGTACAAACCGTCTGCTGAAAGATCAGCGGGGGTTGAAAACATATAAGTTCGAATACTATCTGCTGGTACCACAAGTGAACCTACGTTCTCAAGAACATTTACAATCCCGCCAGGCCCCACAATCCTGTATCCTACGTCAAATCCCGATTGGGGCACAAAGCCTTCATTGCTGATGCTAATCTCCATCAGCGTCATCGACCCGTAATCACAAGCGGTCAGGACAGGGGCAAGCAGACTTTCTACACTTAGATCATTGGGCTGAATATCCTTTACCACCAGATTGTCCAAGGCAATGTCTGAGGTGAAAGAGCTGCCGGTCGTTCCAACGGTACCCGAAACACAAACCTCCACAACTTGATCTATCCATGGACTTAAGCTAACGGCGCCAAGTCCCCAAGGGTCTGTTTCTGAAAACTGCTGAGGTCCGTTTAGACTGAAAACCTCAGAAAGGCTGTCTGCGTTTCGCACTGTTACCTGAAGGGAGCCTACTGCCGCGCCATACATATGGTAGGCAAAATCAAACTCAGGGGAAAAGGTACCACTTAGATCCAAACACCCGGAGCAAATTCTGGCCTGGTCACCTGCTATTGAACCTGAGCTTTCCATGTAGATGTATCCTCCACTTCCACTTCCTGCATCACCACCTGGACCTGTACCCGTTGAAGATGTGGGACCAAAATTCACCTCAAAGCCTAAAGCTGCGGAAGGATCAGCCTGCCACGCCGTAAAGACCGTGCTCCCGTCGGGATAAGCGTCAAACTCTTCTTCGAAGGGGCCGATGGTCAAATCGGAAGCAGAAGGAAGATTGGTCACTAACACAGACAACGTATCATTTAAAAGTTGTCCATCAGCGGGTAAGCTCGTCCATGCGCGCAGGGTGTAATCACCGTCTAAAAGCAGGTCAACAGGAGAAGCAAAGGAGTATTCCAGGGAACTGCCAGCCACTAATACGACCGATCCGATGTTCTCTGCAACGGTGGCCGTTCCTCCAGGGCCATCCATACGATAACCAATATCAAAACCAGTCTGATCAGAAGTTCCAAAATTGGTGACGCGCACGGTTACTGTAGCTGATGCATTGTCGCCGCACGAGCTCACAGGAGCCAAAACTGCACTGATACCAAGGTCGTCCGGAATCGGATTCAGGATGGCCAACTCGTCCAATGCTATGTCGGCATTGAATGCCGTCCCACTCGTTCCAATTTGACCAATGATCACTAATTCAAAGGATTGGCCTAAAAATGGAGCCAATGACAGCGTATCAAAACGCCACGGGTCTGAATTGGAAACTTGCTGAGGTCCCGTGAAACCGCCTAGCGGGATTAAGGCAGCTCCTGTATCCACCAATACCGCAAGAGAACCTATGGCAGCACCATACATGTGGTAACCATAGATAAACACAGGGTCCGTGCCTGTCGCCAGCGAAATGCAGCCAGAACGCAACACGGCCTCTTCGGTATAGGCCATGTTTGAGGCCTCCATATACAGGTAGCCGCCAGATCCGTTCACATCGCTTGTTGGACCAGTTGCCGTGGATGGTGTTGCCCCGTAGTTCACCTGAAAGGGTTCGTCCCCAATTGGATCATTTGCCCACTGCACGAATACATTCGTGGCGTCAGGATAGGAATCAAAGTTTTCATAATCGGGTAAAAAGACACCAGGAACATTCAGAGAGAGTGACAACGTGTCATTTCCTGGGGCCACATCGCTGGGAAGGTCAGTCCAGATTTCCACAACATAAATACCGGGAAGACTCAGGTCAACCGGAGCAGAAAACGTGAAATCAAAAACACCTGCGGAAGGGACGACAGCTGCCCCGATGTTTTCAATTGCCGAAAAGACGCCTGTAGGTCCAGCGAACCGATAGCCCACATCAAAACCACTTTGATCGGTCAAACCAGGGTTGGCAATACGCAGGGTAACCAATTCAGCAGAACTAGAGCCGCACTCCGCCAGCGGAGCAAGAAGGGCATTAGCAGCGACATCCGCAGCTACAGGATTTTCAATCAGAATCTGGTCAAGAGCAATGTCTGAGTTAAACGCAGAACCAGTAGTCCCGATCTGGGCTTGCCAGCGCAACTCCACCCTTCCCCCGCTGTAGGCATTTAGCAACAAGGTATCATAACGCCATGCCTCTGCATTGGAAGCTTGCTGCTGACCCACAAACAGGGCGAGTGTGTCAATCTGTGTGCCCTGATGTGCGGTAACCTGCAAAAAGCCAATTCCATTTCCATACATATGGTAGGCATAGACCGCACGAGGCGCTGTGCCAGCGCTCAAATCAAGGCAACCGGAACTAAGCACCGCAAAATCTCCGGCTACCGCTGGCGAAGAGGATTCAATAAAAATGTAGTTGCCTACGCCTCCTGCAGCTGCTGAAGGGCCCGTTGCACCGGAAGGTGTTGGTCCAGTCCCAACTCTGTAATCAAGGTCATCAGTAGCCAGGTTGACCAAACCCGAAGTAAATACCGTGGCTGTTGGAACATAAAATTCAAACTGGTCCACCAGAGGCAACGCTGCTGCTGCGACCGAAGCGATGGAAACAGAAAGTGAGTCATTTCCGGTATCCGTATCAGCAGCAAGCAAGGTGCGGGCTGCGATCGTCCATGTGGTCCCAGCAGAAAGATCCGCAAGGGCAGAAAAAGTAAACTCTGCGGTGGCGCCAACAGCCAGGCCCCCGGAATAGGTCTCTATTGGACTAGAAATCCCATCGATGTAGTAGACCAAATCAACGGAAGTCAAAGGGTCTGACCCAAAGTTCGTGATGGCTACTTTGATGGGCTCAGAAGAACTGAATCCACACGTGCCGGATGGCGAGAGCAACGCAGAAACCCCGGCATCTGAGGCCCAAAGCAGATTAGGTAGTGCAAGAAGAAAAAGAGCGAAAGAGGTGGTTAAACGGAACATAAAATAAAACTTAAAGCATGAAAATAAAAAAAAAGCCCGCCAATCTTGCAGATTGACGGGCTTGAAAGAATAGAAGTTATAAACAGAAGCAGGCTTACTGCTTGAACACCCTGGCCATCACGGACTGATCAGCCGAGCGCAACTCAAGCAAATACGCACCTTCTGCTTGCGCAGAAACATCAATTGCGAAGTTCCAACCGCCCTGAGCAATGAACTCAGTTCCAGCGCTAACCTGGCGGCCACTTACATCATAGAGAACCCAAATGAGCTCTTCAGAAGGAGCGACGCTACCACTGATCTGAACCCAATCGCTTGTTGGGTTGGGGAACAAGACAAGATTCTGACCCAATTGCGAGGCATCCAGACCAGAAACAACAATGGTAATTTGCAGAGTGATCTCGCTGGTGCCGCACTCGTTTTCGGCGATCAAGGTTACTTCATACGTACCCGGACCTGCAAACTCGTGGCTTGGGTCCCGTTCGTCAGAAGTAGCGCCATCTCCAAAATTCCAACTCCAGGCGGTTGAAGCAGGGCTTGCATCAAAGAAGAAGGCTGTGTTGCCCGACGCCGTCCACAAGAAGTTAGCGGTAGGTCCATTAATGATGTTTAGAGAAACCTCATCGGTAGTGGGACATCCATAGCCCGGTACGGAAACCGTCACGGAGTAAGTGCCAGAAGAAGTGACATCGATGGTTTGCGTTGTCGCTCCTGTGCTCCAGAGGAACGCCAAACCCGTGTTTTCAGCGTCGAGCAACGCACCCTCGCAAAAATCGCGATCGATGCCCAAATCCACCGTTGGGAAGTCAATGACCTCCACCACAATGGTGTCCGTTCCGCTAAACCCGTTGGCATCGGTGACTTTACACCAGAAAGTGCCCCCTGTGGAAACAGTAATGGTAGGCGTACCAGCGCCTGTAGACCACTGGTAGGTCGAGCCTACAATGCCTGGGCTTAACACCACGGATCCACCAAAACAAAAGGCGGTATCTCCACCCAAATCAGGGGCAGGTGCATCCTGAATACCAAAGTTGTCCACGCCAATACCGTCAAAGGTTCCGAAACCATCTGAGGCAAAGGCAATGCGCAAGCGCACATCGGAAAGACCTGCCAGCCCATCCAGGTTATGTTGAGCTCTTACCCAGGTGAAGGAGCCATCTCCTGAGCCCAGGTTGCCAGACCATCCCGGAGCAGGGAAGGGCTCATCACCAGGAGAACTGCCAATGCTGCTGTAATTGTACCAGTTGATGGGTTCTCCAAAGTTGCCAACCCTGGCCCAAGAAGCACCACCATCAAGCGTGTATTGCATAATCGCACCATCCGTTGGGCCGAAGAAAAATCCTGATTCTACTTCCCACCAGATATCCAGCGCAACAGCGGGGTTGGACATGGAGCTAAAGTCAAAGCAAGGACTGATGATGAAAGAGCGCTCATTGTTGTTGTAAGCTCCATCAAGATTGGTTACCCAGCTGTTGGAGCCGGTTTCCGTACCAGCTATGATAACCGGTCCTACGGGCAGACCTAATTCCCAACTCGATGCCGTGCCGCCAGTGGTCCAGCCATGGGAAGGAGTTTCAAAGTCTTCACTGTATGGGAAGGCGGTAACTACCGGAACGTTAGTGACGACAGTGGTAATGGAATCGTTAAACGTGGACTCATCACCAGACAAAGCCGTCCAGGTCTCTATGGAGTAAGGACCAATGGCGGAGAGGTTTGCCGGAGTGGCAAACGTGAAGTTCGCCACAGAAAGCGCCGGAATTGTTCCTGTAAACGTTTCAGATACTACGGAGCCGCCGTTTACACGGTAACGCACCGGGAAACCGCTCTGTGGAGCAGTGCCTTCATTTTCAATCGTAACGGTAACCGTTTCGGAAGAAGACAATTCACAACCATCTACCGGATCAACAAGCGCTATCACGGCAAGGTCTGCTGCGGGCTTGTCGCGGATAATGAAGTTATCAAAGGCAATACCTTCCTGGGTCACACTTCCATCCGACCCAAAGTTGACGCGGAAGCGCACCGAAGGAGCACCGCCTAAACCGGTCAAGTCTTCTTTCGCGCGCAACCAACCGCCGGAGCCAACACCGCCTGAGTTGGACCAGCCCTCCTGAAAGAAGGCATAATCCAAACCAACCAAGAAATCATTGTTGTACCAATTCTCTCCGGTGGCTGTAAAGAACGACCCGACAGCATTCCAGCTTAAACCGTTATCGGTTGAATACTGAATGTTTGTGCCATCCCAGAAACCTTCAGCATCCCACCAGATATCCAACAAGATTTCAGGCGCCAACAACGAGCTAAAATCAAAGCAGGGACTGAGCACCCAGCCTTCTTCGTTGTTGTTGTACGTGCCTGTTAAGTTGGTCATCCAGCTGTTGAGGCTGGCAGGAGTAGAAGGTGGGGGGGTATTGATCACAAAACTGGCAGGGGTACCCAATGCCCACGTACTGTTGGCGACATTGATCGCGGCCCATCCATCGGGTCCGGATTCAAAATTCTGAACATATGGGAAAACATTGACTGTTGGAACATTGTCAATGGAAACGACAAGGGTGTCGTTGTAAGGAGCCAAATCACCGACCAAATCAGTCCAAACTTCCAGGACACGGGTACCTGGAGTGCTGAAGTCTGCTGTTGTCGTGAAGACAAAATTTACTTCTGCCCCTGGGGTTATCACACCTGGAAATGCTTGGGTAACCACAGAACCACCATCAACCCGGTAATTGACGTTAAAGCCACTTTGGGGAAGCGATCCTGTATTTTCCACAACAGCTTCAACGGTCTCCGCATTGCCTAAGCCACATTCTGATAGCGGTGACAATACATCCGCAACAGAAACATCAACCGGGGGCTTATCAAAAACTCGGAAATCGTCAATAGCGATGAAGTGCTCAAACCAACCATTGTCAGTTCCTGCCCGGAATCTGACACGAATGTCGGATCCGTAGGGAGCCAAATCAATTTCTATCTCTTGCCATGCGTCAATCTCGGTGCCAATTGGTGGGATAACATCTTCGAACCAGGTACCCCCGGATTGAATATCCACATGCAGTTCATTCACAAAATCGGGTATTGAGCCGTCGGTAGCCTCCCGGCTGTGGTACCAGAAGGAAACATATGGAGCAAACAATGGCGCTACGTTGATACACGGGCTGCTCATTTCAATGCTCTCCTGCTCCCCCCAATCGCTCACGTAGGCAAAGAAACCAGAACCCGTGGTGTGATCTTCTGTTGGACCCGTGCCAAAAGGACCTGGGGCACCGGTAGTAAAGAACCAGTCTTCAAAGCCACCATCAAACGGATCGTTGAACCAACCTGCAGGGGTAGAAAATCCACTACCATCAAAGGTTTCCAGGTAAGGAGCCGCAATGCTGGGGAAACTCTCTACCAGCACGGTACTGGTGTCATTCGTTGGAAAACCATCGCCGGCTGCGGCTGTCCAGGCACTGATTTCATGAATGCCGGCTCCACTCAAATCTGCAGGAGCAGCAAAGGCATAAGGAAGCGACTCACCTGGATTAACGGTACCCGGGAACGTTTCCGGTCCACTGACCACGCCATCAACAGAAAAGAACAGATCAAAACCCGACTGCGGGAGTGTGCCCGTGTTTGACACGGTAACATTCAGAATTTCAGCAGCACCAAGGCTGCATCCGCTCAGCGGAGCAACGATTTCGGAAACATTCATGTCAACCGGAGGAGGCTGGAACAACACAACATTGTCAACAGCAATCCACCAACCCCAACATCCGAACCCATCATCGTAGATAAGGCGGATTTGAAAAGCCGGATTGATATAGGGGGTTAAATCCAAATCGGCATGGGGATAAGCGCCAGTAGCGGCATCGCAACCCCAAAATCCGCAGTCTTCTGTATTGACAAAATACACTTGCACCCAGGAACTGCCATCAAAGACTTCAACGGCAAAAAATTCAGAGCCGCAGGCACTCAGAAAATTGTAATCAAACTCCAACCGAACGACAGTAAAGGAAGAAACATCGACAACAGGGCTGGTCAAAATAGAGGTAAAGGCGGCAGAACCAGACCCATTGGCGTCATCGTCAATGAAGGCCATATTGGTACCGTCTATACTGCTGCTTGCCCCAAAAAAGTCAAGGTCTGTGCCAGAAAACCATCCAAGCCCTCCGCCACCGGATTCTGTCCAGCCGCCGAGTCCTGAATCAAAGTTTTCCGCTAAAATGACCTGGGCCTGCAGCCCGCTCAAGGTCAAAACAACGGTGCAAAAGAGCGTAATGATGTGTTTCATAGTTGGCTACTTGGTGGAGTATCCTGATGTGACTGGACAGGAATGATTTAAACCTAATCCATTCAAAGATAAGGAAGGGAGTGATTTTGAAGAAGTGCTTGCCGAAATTGACCAAAACTGTGGATAAACAGCCCTAACAAAAGACAAAAAGAGCAAAAAATGCCTCTTCAGCGGGAAAAAGCAGGAGCTGGCAGCCCTGCCTTTCCATCAGAACCATAGGCATAAAAGCCCTCCCCGGACTTAGCACCCAGCTTTCCGGCGGTTACCATGTTCACCAATAAAGGGCAAGGCGCGTATTTTGGGTTGCCCAAACCGTCGTGGAGCACCTTAAGGATAGACAAACAGACATCCAATCCGATGAAATCTGCCAACTGAAGCGGACCCATAGGATGCGCCATGCCCAGTTTCATCACCGTATCAATCTCTGCCACCCCGGCCACCCCTTCGTGCAGGGAGATAATGGCTTCATTAATCATCGGCATCAGAATGCGATTGGCCACAAATCCCGGAAAATCGCGGACCTCTACAGGATCTTTTCCAAGGGTGCGGCTCAGGGACATCACTGATGAAGTCACTGCATCGGTGGTGGCATAGCCACGAATCACTTCCACCAGCTTCATGACCGGCACCGGATTCATAAAATGCATGCCGATAACCTGCCCGGGGCGCTTGGTAGCAGCGGCAATCCGGGTGATGCTGATGCTGGACGTGTTAGAAGCCAAAATAGCGTGCGCAGGAGCAGCCCCATCCAGCTGCGCAAAAATTTGAAGCTTCAGGTCAACACGCTCCGTGGCAGCCTCCACAACCAGATCAGCTGCACTAACACCCTCCGCCAGATTGCTCAACGATCGGAGCCGCGCAAGCGTATCCGCCCGATCCTGAGCGCTGATCTTTTCTTTGGCTAACATCCGGTCCAGGTTGCGGGAAATGGTGTTCATGCCCCGCTCCAGCGCCAAGGCATCAACGTCAATCAGGGTTACGTCAAAGCCGTGCATAGCAAAAACGTGGGCAATGCCATTGCCCATGGTACCGGCACCAATTACTGAAACATTTTTTATCATATGTGTATCAATGTCTATTTCAAACGGTGCAAAAGCAGTTTTCCGGGCGAAGGGCTTGCGCTGCGCGGAACAGCCTTTCGATCTATGCCCAAAGCCACCATCTTAATACTGCTCCTGTTCATTGGGAAAATCGCTCGATTTCACATCGCTGATGTAGTGTTCAACAGCAATACGGATATCCTCAAAAAGGTTCATGTACCGCCGCAAAAAACGCGGGTTAAAGTCTTTGTTGAGTCCGAGCATATCGTGCACCACCAGCACCTGACCGTCAACCTCCCCCCCCGCCCCGATGCCAATAACCGGGATTCGGAGTGACCGGGCCACTTCGCCCCCCAGCCCGGCGGGAATCTTCTCCAAAACCAAAGCAAAACAACCCAGCTTCTCTAACAATTTGGCGTCAGCCAGCAAACGCTCGGCCTCCTCTTCCTCCCGGGCTCGCACCGAGTAGGTACCGAATTTGTAGATGCTCTGGGGGGTCAACCCAAGGTGACCCATGACCGGGATTCCCGCTTCCAGGATCTTGTTGATGGCCTTGGCCACCTCGCGCCCCCCTTCCAGTTTTACCGCGTGAGCGCCAGCCTCCTTCATGATTCGGATGGATGATTCCAGGGCCTTCATCGGGTTGCTCTGGTAAGTGCCAAAGGGCAAATCCACCACCACCAGCGTCCGCTGGATGGCGCGAATCACGGACGAAGCGTGGTAAATCATCTCCTCCAGCGTTATCGGGAGGGTGGTTTCATGGCCTGCCATCACGTTCGAAGCCGAGTCGCCGACCAGCAGAATATCAATCCCGGCGGCATCCAAAATGCGCGCCATGCTGAAATCATAGGCGGTCAGCATGGAGATTTTCTCGCCGTTGTCCTTCATCTCCTGAAGCACATGGGTGGTAATCCGCTTGTAATCGTTGCCTTTTGCTGCTGACATGCCGGGGGAATTGCAGGGCTTGCACGTGCAACCCTGTTGCGAAAATCACTCAAAAGTAGGTAAATCAAGCGGTCTGAAACAGGGTGATCACCAGATGCCTTCCAGCAGCAGCAGCCCTATCCCAACAAACAGAGCAAACGGGTTCTCAGCAGGAGACAAATAGAACAAAGGGAGCGAAAACGCGAAGATCCGAGGTAATTTTGCAGGAGAATCGCAATGGGCTATGCAAGCAAGCGCATCCCATAGGCAGGTCATTCCAAACGCTACCAATACGCTACTACAATGAAAAAGATTTTATTACTTATAATGGTGATTGTTCTTGGAGCAGGGGCATTTATAGGATACAAGTTTTATAAGAAAAAAACCACGGTTGATCAATTCGTCCTGCTGGAGTACCCGGAAGGCACCAGCAACACCCAGGGAATGCTGGCCATCCTGGACATCAAAAAGAAGGAGTTCCAAGACCCGAGAAATTTCTACGCCAACACCAAACACTACGACTATCTGAACAAGCAGAAGCCGCCCAAAGACTTTGAGAAGCATTTGAACTGGGACCGGCGGCGCGCGCACCAGGCGCTGAACTGCGGAAAAGTGGAGGAGGCTATTACCATAGCAAAAGCTGCGGTGCAGCGCATGGACGCAAAGCAGTATACCGGCGAGGAAGCCCTTCCCCTGTTGGAACAATTGGGCATTTGCTATTTCAGGTTGGGCGAATTGCAGAACTGCCTGACCAACCACAATGCGGAATCCTGCATTTTGCCCTTCAGCGATAACGCTGTGCACCGCAACCAGGACGGCTCGCGCAATGCCATCGAGGTGTACACGCGCATTCTGGAAATGGACCCGAAAAATTCCCATGCCCGCTACCTGCTCAACTTGGCGTTCATTACCTTGGGTGAGTATCCTGCGGCTGTTCCAACACAATACCTGATCGATCCGGTCAAACTCAGCCAGGGCAGTGATTTGCCCCGATTCAGCAACATTGCCGGTATGTTAGGCGTGGATTGCTTCAGTACCTCCGGTTCAGCCAATATCGACGACTTTAACAACGACGGCCATCTGGATATCTTTTGTTCTGGTTTTGGATTGACCGAACAGGCGCAATTGTTTTTTGCCGACGGAAAAGGCGGCTACAAAGAAGTGACGGAACAGGCTGGTCTCAAAGGACTTCCCGGCGGGCTGAACACCACCCACGCTGACTACGACAACGACGGCGATCGCGACCTCTTTATTCTGCGCGGCGGCTGGTGGAATCGCTTCGGTCATGTGCCCAATTCGCTTTTGCGCAACAATGGCGACGGCACCTTTACCGATGTCACCAAAGAAGCGGGCATTTTAAGTTTTTACCCCACGCAAACCGCTGCTTGGGCAGATTTTGACAACGACGGTTGGGTCGATGTGTTCATCGGCAACGAATCCTCCAAATTCACTAAAAACAACCCTTGCGAGTTGTACCGCAACAACGGCGACGGCACCTTTACCAATATGGCTAAAGAAACTGGCGCAGCATTAAAAGGATACATCAAAGGGGTCAACGCCGGTGATTACGACAACGACGGTTTTGACGACCTCTATGTTTCTGTTTATCACGGCGAAAATTTCCTGCTGCACAACACCACTAAAAAGGGAGGCAAGATTTCGTTTGAAGACGTTACCGCTAAGGCAGGCGTAGCCAAACCGACGGACAGCTTCCCGGTTTGGTGGTTTGATTACGACAACGATGGTCGTCTGGATTTGTGCGTGCTCAGTTTCAGCAATTCGCCAAAGATGAACAATGCTGTTGCCGAAGAATTCATTTCAGGCAAGCTGGAGTTTGAAACCTCACGCATCTTTTGGAACAAAGGGGATGGTACCTTCCAGGACAGAACGGATGAGCTGGGCATGAACACCATGCTGATGAGCATGGGCAGCAATTACGGCGACCTGAATGGCGACGGCTGGCTGGAGTTCTTTGTGGGTGTAGGCAACCCCGATCTGACCGCATTGTTCCCCAACCGGATGTTCCTCAGCCAGGAAGGCAAACGCTTTCAAGACGTTACCATGGACGGTGCTTTCGGGCATCTGCAAAAAGGCCATGCTATTGTTTTCGCTGACATGGACAATGACGGTGACCAGGATGTTTATGCCAACATGGGCGGTGCGCTGGAAACCGATTTCTTTCAAAATGCTCTTTTCGAGAACCCTGGTTTTGGAAACAACTGGGTCACCTTGCGCATGGAAGGCAAAGAAAGCAACCGCGATGCCGTCGGCGCACGGCTCAAGCTGACGTTGCGCGACAGCACCGGAGCCACCCGCCAATTGCACCGGCACATTTCATCCGGACCAAGCTTTGGCGGCAGTTCCTACCAGGAGGAAATCGGATTGGGCAAAGCCGATACCATTACCCAAATCGAAATTTTCTGGCCCAGAACCGGTCAGACCCAGCGAATAAACGGCCTGCCTAAAAACAGAATCCTGCGCATCGTTGAGGGCGAAAACACCTGGCGCGAAGAGCGCGTTCCGGCCTTCATTTTTGGGGGCGCACCCGCACCAATGACCGGCGCTGATTCACTGCTGATGTCTTCTTCTCAACCTGCGGCTCCTTCAGCAGGCGCCAGCCACCAAGGGCACCACCACTGACAGATGCGCACCCTGCTGCTGATCGGCACAGGGATGCTGTTGCTGTCCTGCAGCAACGAAATTGATCTGTTCGGACCAGCGGAGGAAACACCGGTGGTCTGGTCCCTCCTGAATGGACAGGATAGTATTCACTATGTCAGGTTGCAGCGCAGCTTTCAATCTGAAGGGGTCAGCGGCCTGATCAGCGCGGCAGATCCCAACAAAATTTATTATCCTTCTGACTCGGTTGTCCTGGAAATGGGCGAATGGATTGGCGGGCTCGAGCAACGCCGTTGGAACCTTGAACGCGTCATCGGCGACAGCATTGGATTGCCCAAAGAAACCGGACTGTTTGCCGGAAAACCCAATGTGCTGTACCGCTTTAAAGCAGCGTTAAATCCCGATGCGGAATACCGGCTTCGCATAGAGCGGCTCGGCCCTTCCACCGAGTACACGGCACGTACCCTCCTGGTAAAGCCTTTCGCTGTATTCTATGCAGCCAACCCCGATTTTCCCATCGACTATGCGGATACCGGAAGTTTCAATGTGCTTTGGGCCAGTGCGGTAGGCGGGAGGCTTTACGATGGCTTTTTCCAGGTTCATTACGACGAATGGCAGGAGGGCATCTGGCAAAGCAAAACCACGGAATACCCGATCTTTCGAAACCAGGTTTTGCTGGCCTCCGATGGGCCTGTCCTGATGCAGGTCAAGGTTCAGAACTTCATTTTTTACACCGGCTTGCGAAGCGTTTTACCGCCCCTCCCCCCGGGAAGAAGGCGCTTTACCGGGCTTGACCTCAATATATTGGCGGCAGGCGAAGAGGTTTACCTGCTCTACCTCAACAACCAAACCCTTTTGGGCATTTCCGCGCTCTACATCACGCCTACCTACACAAACCTTGACGGCGGCCTGGGCATTTTCAGCAGCCGAAGCGTAGCTTCATCCAGGAACATCCCGCTGACCCAAGCCACTTTGGACTCGCTGGCCTGCGGGGGCATTACCCGCGCTTTGGGGTTTGAGCGACCAGCGGGACCCCCTGGCTCGGAAACCTGCCCCTAAGCCTGCGGAGCAATTGCCCGAACGGCCTGCTAATCAACCTGCCCCCGAACACCCGCAACTGATTCTTGACAGCGTTATGACGTTAAACTCATGCTCATCCCCCGCCGCGGTGGGCAGAAAAACGGTATTTTCGCCCGGCATGAAGAAATTTCGCTTCGCAGCAGGCATGCTCCTGCTGAGTTCTGTGTTTGCCGCAGGCGGCTGTTCCACTGATCTGGACCTCAACGCGGAGTTTGTGGAAACCCCGGTGCTGTTCGGTTTGCTGGACATTGCGGAAGACACGCACTTCATTCGCATTAACCGGGCTTTTCTTAAAGAGGGCGAAAGTGCCTTATTGCTGGCGCGAGACCCGGCCGAAATCTATTACGGACCCGGTTTGCAAGTGCGCATTGAAGAATACAACGATGATAATCTGGTCTCGAGCAAACCACTCCTGCTCGTTAACGGCGATAGCCTGGGCCGCAGCAAAAACCTGGGGGCCTTTGCCGAAGTGCCCAACCTGCTCTACCGCCATGTAGGTGTGCTCAACCCGGATCGCACTTACCGCGTTGTCGCCGAAGATCCCGCCCTGGACATCAACGTAAGTGCTGAAACGGAGGTCCTGGATAACTTCAGTGTCGTTCGGCCTACGCCTACCCCTACCTTGTCCACCTCCCTGAGTTTTGCCTCGCTGGCTGATTACCAGGTGCGCTGGAACAACACGCCCGGAGCCAAAGTTTACGAACTGCACATGCGTTTCTACATCAAAAACGTAGATGCCGGCGACGTCACGGTCCAACTTGGCGATACCATTTACGACTGGCGAATCTTCAATCAGGAGCTCGTGGACAACCCAAATCTGGCAACCGCGCTTGATTACGACATCCCGCGCCCTGGATTCTACAGTTTCCTACGCGCCGCTGCAAATCCGGAACCAGGGGTTATCCGGATTGTGGACTCTGTCGATTTTCAATTCTACGCCGGCGATCAGGAATTGTACAATTACCTCCTGTTTGGCAGCTCGCAGCTGGGCATCACTGCTGACCAGATCAGCGCGACCTACACCAATGTCGACGGAGGCCTTGGACTACTGGCCAGCCGCCACCTCGCAACCACCCCTAAATACAAGTTCAACAACCAGACCTTGGACAGCATTGCTTGCGGGTCCATCACAGGTGGCTTGAACTACGCAGCTTCGGGCGATTCGCCGTTTTACCCCTTCTGCCCTTAAAGCGGGTACCCAATTGCCAATTCGGCAACCTGCTCCGGAAAGGACTCCCGCTTTATCCCCCAACTTTTTCGCCCTTGTCATGTGCCGATTTGGCGCATCTTCCGCCCCTTTGTCAGCCTAAAAGGCAGATTCTGCGTGAAAATGGCATGATATGGCCCTTGGCACAACCCTTGATTATGGCTAGGTATCCGGGGAAAAACGTTCCCGGCATCCTTTTTATCCGCAGAAACTTTCCTGAGAGAAATGAGCAAAATTATCGGTATAGACCTGGGCACCACGAACTCTTGCGTGGCCGTCATGGAAGGTTCAGAGCCTGTGGTCATCCCTAACGAGGAAGGCCGCCGAACCACGCCCTCTGTTGTGGGCTTTCTGGAAAATGGGGAACGAAAGATTGGCGATCCGGCTAAGCGCCAGGCCATTACCAACCCCACAAAAACCATTTCGTCCATCAAACGATTCATGGGCAATCGCCATTCGGAGATTAACCGCGAATTGTCCATGATCAGCTACCAGGTGGTGCGCGGCGACAACGACACTGCCCGCGTTCAAATTGGTGACCGCCAGTACACCCCGCAGGAGATTTCCGCTATGGTGCTCCAAAAGTTGAAGAAAGTGGCCGAAGATTACCTCGGTCATGGCGTTAACGAGGCTGTTATCACCGTTCCCGCCTATTTCAACGATTCGCAGCGCCAGGCTACGAAAGAAGCGGGGGAAATTGCCGGCTTGAAGGTTCGGCGAATCATCAACGAACCTACTGCCGCTGCGCTGGCCTACGGGCTGGACAAGCGCAGCCGCGACATGAAAGTTGCGGTCTATGACCTTGGCGGTGGTACGTTTGATATCTCCATCCTGGAATTGGGCGACGGCGTGTTTGAAGTAAAATCCACCAACGGCGACACCCACCTTGGAGGCGACGACTTTGACCACGTGATCATCAATTGGATGGCCGACGAGTTCAAGCGCGAAGAAAACATTGACTTGCGCAAAGACCCAATGGCCCTGCAACGCCTTAAAGAGGCCGCAGAGAAAGCCAAAATCGAGCTGTCTTCTACCTCCGAGACAGAAATCAACCTGCCTTACATCACCGCTGTGGACGGCGTACCAAAGCACCTCGTCAAGAAACTGAACCGCGCTCGTTTTGAGCAACTCAGCGACGAATTGGTGGAGCGCACCATCAAGCCTTGCGAAAGTGCCTTGAAAGATGCCGGCTACAGCAAGGCTGACATCGACGAAGTCATTCTTGTAGGCGGGTCCACCCGCATTCCCCGGATTCAGGAGCGCGTAGAGCAGTTCTTTGGCAAAAAGCCATCCAAAGGCGTGAACCCGGACGAAGTGGTGGCCATTGGCGCCGCTATTCAGGGCGGCGTGCTTTCTGGCGATGTTAAAGATGTGTTGTTGCTCGACGTAACGCCCCTTTCGCTCGGCATTGAAACCATGGGGGGCCGCTTTACCCGCCTGATTGAAAGCAACACCACCATTCCGACCAAAAAGTCAGAGGTGTTCTCCACGGCAGCTGACAACCAGCCATCCGTAGAAATTAACATCCTTCAGGGCGAACGGCCCATGGCCAATGACAACCGCTCGATTGGTCGCTTCCACCTGGACGGACTCCCACCCGCACCGCGCGGTGTGCCACAAATTGAAGTCATCTTTGACATCGATGCCAACGGCCTGCTGCATGTGAGTGCCCGCGACAAGGGAACTGGCAAAGAGCAGAGCATCCGCATTGAGGCTTCAACTGGTCTTTCTGACGAAGAAGTTCGCCGCATGCGCGACGAAGCCAAAGCGAACGAGGCTACGGACAAAGAAGCCAGCGTCCGGGTTGATAAACTCAATCAGGCAGACGGGTTGATTTTCCAAACCGAAAAGCAACTCCGCGAGTACGGCGACAAATTGCCCGCTGACAAAAAGGCGGTTATCGAAAGTGCTGTTGAGCGTCTGCGCGAAGCCCACAAGTCACAAGACTTGAACGGTGTTGATGCTGGCATGAAGGCACTGAACGACGCCTGGAACGCGGCCAGCGAAGATTTGTACAAAGCCAACCAAGGCGGACCTGCACCCGGTGCCACCAACAATGGTCCACAAGGTGGGGCAGGCGGAACGTCCGGTGCAACACAAGGCGAACCCGCAGAAGATGTCACCGATGTGGAGTTCGAAGAAGTTGATGGCAAATAACATTGCTCAACGTTGAGTTAATCAAAAGCCCCGTTGCCTTATCGGCAACGGGGCTTTTTTGTCCAAGGTCATTTTAACTGCCTTGATTCTGCCTAAGGCCCTTAGCGCAACACGGGCACCTGACGGGTTCCGAGGTGCTGGCCACTCGGGCCACTGAGTCGCAACCAGTATGTTCCGGCTGGTAAATCTGCTACAGACAGAGACGTTGTGTTGTTTGGAGAAGCAGAAAACCCCTGCTGCTCCTGGACCAACCGGCCTGTGTTGTTGTAAAGTTGAAGCGTTGTGGCTCCTTGCAACGCTTGTCCGTCCCAGCGGAGGGTCAGGTCAGAACTGGCTGGGATTGGAAACAACTGGAAACTGCCTTGGTCAATCAGGTTTGCATTCAAACCCGTCGGCGTTTCAATTTGTGGGCCGAGTTTCATGTTATCCAGAATGAGGCGGCTGCCTACCGGATAATCCCCGGTAAAGGGTTCATTTCGAACGCCGGAAAAAATGGCCAGTTTGATTTTGTCCGGGTTGACATCGGTGAAGTAAACCAGTTCCAAATTCATGGGCTGGAACTGGGCCATGACATCCCCACTTTGATACTCGCCGTAGGCGACCACCATCTTACCCCCACTTGGCAGGCTTTTGGATAATTCCACAACTACGCGGAATGAATCTTGTAAAACCGGGTAGTATTGGTAATACGCAGTTACAAAATCCGGCCGTTCTTCGAAGGGCAATCCGGGGGTTACAATAGAGAGGTCAGAAGGGTTAATGTACAGGTCGCCGAGTACGGCCATGCCCGGTACAAGGTAACAGACGGAGGAATCTGAATCGCAGAATTTGCGGGTTTGTGCCTCTAAAGCAAAGTCTCCCTCCACATCACTGGGTGCTCGGAGTACGGTGTACTCTGTATAGCCCAAAAGATTATGAATCTCGTTGAGAGAGGACCATTGGTACGGATTTTCGAAGAGGGAGTCATCTGTAGACTCCCAAGACTCAAAGTCTCCGTAAGGGATTTGGGCCAGAAGGGCCGTTGTAGAGAAGGCAAGGATGAGCAATGCCCGTACAAAAAACTGCAACATGGATGTCCATTTGAACATGTGACAAAACTGTTTTACCGAAAAAACTCCTCCCTTGTTGCATGCTGATTGTTGGAAACTCCCTTGTAATCCTAATGAAAGATACACCTCATTTTCAATTGAACAAGGTCTAATCGAAAAATAATTGACACATTATCAGCAAGTTGCATAAACCAGACAAGATCGAAAGGCGAGCAAAACAAAGCGATGTAGACAAAGAAAATAATGGCTTAATGTGGAAAACTTTGTGACGGAAAACCATGAAAGCGGCTCCCTCCTATTCGTTGTACCATGCCCGGATCAAGGGTAGAACGGCCTTTCCCTGCGGAGTATAATCCCGGTCGTGCTCATTCAGACGGCTTTCATGGTCCAAATACCACTTCCACAAAAACCCGCCGGCAAACCACTCTTGAGGCCAAAAAGTCTGGAAAAGGGCATCATAGGCAAGCTTTTGGGCAGCTTCATCAGCGGGCAATTCGCCAAGCTGATTTTCGAGCTTCCAGGTTTGCCAGGTGCTGCCGGGAACACTGAGGTAACCGTACTCGGTAAACAACACGGGTTTACCTGCCTTCTGCTGAACGGCCTTTACTGATTGGAGATAAGGCAGCCAGGCAGCCTTGAGCTCAACCAGAGAAGGTTCCGGGTTTGGCAACAATGGGAAGTAGGCGTCAATGCCGATGTAATCCAGCCGGTCCCAAAATGGAATATTGTCGAAATTATCCCAGTTGGCGGCATAGGTCAGCGGGCCATCGTACACTCGCCGGATCTCCACAATGAGTTTGTCCCAAAAGGCGGGCCGCTCGCGCACTGCCCGCTCCGTTTCCGTAGAAATACAGAAAAGGTCTGCATCAAGCGAATCAGCAAGTCGGGCATAGCGCAGAATGTAACGCTGGTAGGCCTCTTCCCAACGCTGCCAGTCTTGTTCCTCCTCAAAACTGTAATCGCCAATCCAACCCCCGTGCACCACCCAGACATGCGGTTTGATCATCACCTTCATACCGTGCTGCCGGGCATAGCGCACCTGTGCGCTGACGCCTTCCGTCCGCTCTCCCCACCATTGGCGGGAAACATCAAAATGTACAGCGGGGTCACCGGGAAAGCAGAATGCATAGGGAATGACACTGACCCAATCGGCACCTGTTTCGCTTTTCAACTGGCCAAAAACCTCTGCCTGAACCGGACGCGGCGGGGCCGTCAGCGAAACTCCGTTCATCCGATCGGAACGCGTTGCGCCAGTGCCTAAAGCTCGATCAGCAGGTGCGCTTGGGGTCAACCCGGAAGACTTTGCGCTTGCTTGTTCAGGCGAAAGGTTCGCGTCCCGTGCAACATCGGGCGTTAACCACGCCGCACCCACAGGGGACAACAACCAACCGGCTATTCCGGCAGCTGCCATAAACAACATCGCTCGCTGCCAAAGCCGTGTACTATTCTTGCTCATGCCAACGTTTTAACCCTTATTCCGGCCTTCCTGCTTGGGTTTGCCAAGCCAGGAATCCTGCCCCCATGAATCCACCGCCGCAACCTACTGCAATTTTTGCTTTTCTTCCTGCACTGCTTTTCTGGAGCCTTCTATTAACCATTCCCACGGAATGCAACGCCCAAACAGGCCTAAAAGTTGGCCTAAGTGCGGGATACGCCCTTCAACATTCGCAGATTCCGCCCGCGATAGCCGATCCGACACTTGAGGTGCGGCCTGGCCAGAACGCCTTTGTTGGACTTGACCTTCACTTCCCCCTCTCTGACGACGCCGAATTGCGAACCGGATTCCGCCTCAGGAACCAAACTACTGTTGTGGTTTGGAACCAACCAGGTTCCGCACAAAGGCAGCAGAATGATTTTTCGGTGGTGGAGCTGCCCCTCGGATTTGGGCTTAAGCGGGCACTGGGCCAGCGCTGGACCATCGGCCAGGTCTATGCATTAGAAATGCAGGTGCTGGGCAGCGGATCTGCAGCTGAGCCGGTTCCTCCTTCAGGACCTGTCTTCCAGGTCCTGGCTCAGCCACAAAGGCATGTTCAGGCCGCCGTCAGTGTGCAGGCGGAGCTGGGCTACTGTACACGCGCTAACTTTTGTCTGGACCTGCAGGTATCTTATCACCAGGGAATTGCCGGAACGCAACAGGTGGCAGTCGCTGTGCTGCGCAATCCGGATCAAAACTGGGTCTATCCTATGACCCAATCGGGCAGTTACTTTTCAACAGGATTGGCATTTTCGCTTCCGGCAGGCAGAATTGGTCGCAAACCGGAGGCTGACTCCGCATTATAGCGCCAGTGAAACGCAGGTGGGCAGATCAAAGACAGGCGTAAAAACAAAGCGCAGCGAACCAGTCGCTGCGCCTTCCCTCTAAAAATGAAAACGAAAAATGAAAACGAAAAATGAAAACGAAAAAT
>WGOA01000003.1 GCA_016124275.1 Bacteroidota bacterium | reverse complement strand
GATCTTGCCGGCCTTTTCAGCGGGAAACTCCAAGGTGGCTTTGTCGGATTCGAACTCGCAGATAGACTGGTCTATGCGCACGTAATCGCCGTCAGCGACCAGCCATTGGCTGAGGGTGACTTCGTTGATGGATTCGCCGATTACCGGCACTCGGGCTTCGAGGATCATACCAGAATAAGGTTGCGGGAGTCAGGCGTCAGACGCCACATGGTTTAAGAAAATCGGGGTTTCTGTAGGGCAAAGTTCAGCTAAATGCCTGGTCCACCAGCGATTGTTGTTCCAGTTGGTGCACTTTCATGTAGCCGGTTGCCGGGCTGGCGCTGGCTTTGCGGCAAATCGGCTCCCATTCCATGTCCGGGTAGCGGGCCAGCATGTAGGACCAGGCACCCATGTTGGCGGGCTCCTCCTGTATCCAATGCGTCATGGCATTCGGATAGCGGTCCAGGACCTCTTCAACGGCCGTAATGGGCAGCGGGTAAAGTTGTTCCAAGCGCACAATGGCGATGTCCTTGCGCTCGGTTTTTTGTTGCCGCTCCAACAGGTCGTAATAGATTTTTCCGGAACAGAACAGAATCTTGGACACATTGCTGCTCTTCTTGCCCGCGAATTCGTCGTCGATCAGCGGGCGAAACGAACCTTTGGTAAAATCTTCTACGCCAGAACGGCAGAGTGGGTGGCGCAGTAGCGATTTCGGGGACATGACCACCAACGGCTTGCGAAAACTCCAGTGCAATTGCCGGCGCAACAAGTGGAAGAAGTTGGCAGGCGTGGTCACATTGGCTACGACCATGTTGTATTCAGCGCAGCCTTGCAGGAAGCGCTCCAGGCGCGCGCTGCTGTGCTCGGGTCCCTGGCCTTCGTAGCCATGGGGCAACAACAGCGTTAAGCCGCTCATGCGCTGCCACTTGCTCTGCCCCGAAGAGATAAACTGGTCCAGGATGGTCTGTGCACCGTTGACAAAGTCGCCGAATTGGGCCTCCCAAATGGTGAGGGTCTGGGGGCTTGCCAGGCTGTAGCCAAACTCATAGCCCAAAACGCCAAACTCGCTGAGCAGGGAGTTGTAAATGCGGAACTTGCCCTGTTTGGGATCCAGGTCGTCCAGGCGGTTGTATTCCTTGCTGTTTTCTTCGTCGTAAAGCGTGGCGTGGCGGTGACTGAACGTGCCTCGTTTGCAATCCTGGCCGCTCATGCGCACATCGTGCCCTTCCACCAGCAAGGTGCCGTAAGCCAGCAATTCTGCCAGGGCCCAGTCCACTTGTTTTTCGGTGGAAAACAGTTGCTGGGTGCTCTGCAACATCTTGCGAACCTTCGGCAGCACGTGCAAGCCCTCCGGAATGTGGTGGATGCCTTCAAAGACTTTCTCTAACTGCGCTTTGCTGACGGCCGTTTTGGGCTGCTTCTCAAAATCGGCAGCGGTATTGCCTTTGCCCAGTTTTTTCCAGGCCAGTTCAGGCTCCTGGTATTCGTAGGGCAGGGGTTTCTGCTTGAGCTGGTCCAACCGGGCCTGCAGCGTGTTCCAGAATTCGCTCTGCATGGACTCGGCCAGTTTCCGGTCGGCCAGAACGCCCGTTTGCATCAGGTGCTCGATGTAGCGATCGCGCGGGTTGGGATGCTTCTCAATCAGGTTGTACAAACCCGGTTGCGTAAACTTGGGATCGTCGCCTTCGTTGTGGCCGTGCTTGCGGTAGCAGACCATGTCCACGAACACGTTTTTGCGGAATTTTTGTCGAAAGGCCACGGCCATTTCCACAGCATAGATGACGGCTTCCGCATCATCGCCGTTCACGTGAATGACCGGAGCGTGCACAATTCGCGCAACGCTGGTGCAATAATCCGAGGAGCGGGCATCGTCAAAATTGGTGGTGAATCCAATCTGGTTGTTGATGACAAAATGGATGCTGCCGCCGTTCTGGTAGCCGGCCAACTGGCTCATCTGCACCACTTCGTACACCACACCCTGGCCCGCCACGGCAGCGTCGCCATGGATGACCACGGGCAGGACGCGGCTGCGGTCCTCGCCATAGAGCAGGTCGCCCTTCGCCCGACAAAAACCTTGCATGACGGGGGCCACCGCCTCCAGGTGCGAAGGATTGGGGCTCAGTTTGAGGTGCACCGTTTTGCCGGTAGGCGTGGTCACCTGCGAGGAGTACCCGAGGTGGTATTTGACGTCGCCGTCGCCCATGCTCATGTCGGGAACGGAGATGCCTTCAAACTCACTGAACACTTGTTCATAGGTTTTGCCCATGATGTTGACCAGCATGTTCAGGCGGCCCCGGTGCGCCATGCCGAACACCACTTCTTCTGCGCCCACTTCGGCCGCCTCGTTGATGATGGCGTCGAGGGCAGCCACGGTGGTCTCACCGCCTTCCAGCGAAAAGCGTTTCTGGCCAATGTATTTCTTGCCCAAAAATTCTTCGAAGACAACGGTGTCGTTCAGTTTTTTCAGGATGCGCTTCTTCTTTTCAAAAGGCATTTGAATGGTGCGCGTGCCGCCTTCAATGCGGTCGCGAATCCATTTTTTCTCTTCCGGGCTTTGGATGTATTCATACTCAAAACCCAGGGTATGGCAGTAGATGTCCTGCAAAAAGGCGATGATTTCGCGCAGGGTGCTGCGCCCAAGGCCCACTTCTGCCGCTGCGTGAAACGGTTGGTCCAAATCGGCCTCGCTGAGGTCAAAATCGGCCAGATCCAGGTGGGCTTTCCGGTCGCGTCGGGGGCGAATGGGGTTGGTTTTGCTCAGCAAATGTCCTTTGGACCGATAGGCCCAGATGAGCTGTAAAACCTTGAATTCTTTGGGCGAAAGGGCTTCCGCTCCGGCTGCGGCCTTGTTGTCCGGGGCAACCGGCGTATCAAAATTGGCCAGGGCAAACTCGAACCCTTCAAAAAACTTTTTCCATTCCCCGTTCACGGAAACCGGGTCCTTCTTAAAGTCGCGGTAAAGGGATTCGATGTACGCCGGATCGGCGTTGGCAATGTAGGAAAATGGGTCCATGAAGATTCCCGCGGGGTTGGGGAGGTGTTTAGGGTCAAAGTTAGCGACCAAGGGCCATTTGGACGGGTTTAACGTGAGGCTCTGAGCCGCAAAATGCGCCTTTCCTGACCGATTTTGCCTGAAATTTTGTGCAGGAACATCAAAATGCGCTATCTTTGCCGTCCCATAACCGGGAATCTTGATTCCTGGAGTTGGTCGTATCGCGTCTCCCAGCGGGTTAAATGCCTTCTTGAAACCGCGTTCGTCCAGCAGTGGCTCCAGCGTAATCTCTTACGGTATCTCCTACGTTATCAGCAAGTTATGGCACATCACGCATCGGCAAAGAAACGCATTCGCCAGACGGCCGTTCGCCGTTTAAGAAATCGGTATTACGGCAAGACCACCCGCAATGCGTTGCGGGTCATCCGGGCTGCCACAACCAAAAAGGAGGCCCAGGAGCGCGCCTCTTCGGTCATCTCCATGATCGATCGCCTTGCCAAGCGCGGGGTCATTCACAAAAACAAAGCGAGCAACCTCAAATCCGGTATTGCGCGGCATTTAAACGCCATGCAGGCCTGAGGTAGCGTTGTTCTTTGGTGTTTTGAAAAAAAAAAGGACAGACTGCGATCTTCATTCGCAGAAGACTGCTCAAGGGCAGTTCATTCAACCGATTAAAAGCCGCCCACTTGGGCGGTTTTTTTTTGGTTACCAATTTATCCACATGCCCTTTGCTAAGACCGTGATAAACAGGCAACACGAGCCGCGACCGCCATCTTCGCCGTTATGGAAGAAGGATTAGCGCTGCGAAGCTGGGCCGAAGAAGATCGCCCAAGAGAGAAATTGTTGCTCAAAGGCCGCCATGAGCTCAGCAATGCCGAGTTGCTGGCTATTTTAATCGGTTCCGGCAACCGACAACACAATGCCGTGGACTTGGCGCGGGTCATTCTGGCAGACCTGGGACACGACTTGGGTCGCCTGGCCAGGTTAGGCCCGGCAGACCTGGCCAAACACCGGGGCATCGGCGAGGCAAAAGCCGTCAAGATTGTGGCCGCGCTGGAACTGGCGCGACGGCGCGTTTCAAGCCGCACAGAAGAAAAGGCGCAGGTGCGCTGCAGCAAAGACCTGGATGCGCAAATCCGGGACGTGCTTTGCGACCGCGACCGCGAGGAGTTCTGGGTGCTGTACCTGAATCGCGCCAACCGCATGATTCACCGGGAACGCATCAGCGTCGGGGGTGTTAGCGGCACGGTGGTGGATGTGAAGCTGATTTTCAAGGGTGCACTGGAGCGTCTGGCTTCATCGCTGGCCCTTTGCCACAATCATCCCTCCGGCAACCTCAAGCCCAGCGAAGCGGACATCAGCCTGACCCGAAAGGTGATCAAAGCAGGCCGGGTGATGGATGTCGCGGTGTTGGATCACCTGATCATCACCGATAGCGGCTACTTCAGTTTTGCCGATCAGGGTTTGCTGGAGGGTTGAGTGGAACCGCCCATGACCAAGACCAAGACCCGGAAATCGGCTGCGGTTGGCGGCTGCGTTCAGCGGATAACCTGCAACTGCTTGAACTGGCGTCCCTCTTGGTTGGACAAGCTGACAAAGTAGGCACCCGTGGACAAGTCGTTGACCGCGATGGGCAGGGTATGACGGCCTGTGCTGTAGTCCGTATCCCCCAGCAAGCGGATGACGCGGCCGGTAGCATCCATCAACTCGATGCGCAGCGAAGTTGGGGCGTCGAGTTCAAGGTACAACAGGCTGCTCTCCGCAGCAGGGTTGGGGTAAAGCCCAAAGCGCGCGGTAATCTGTGGGGCTTCCAACCCCACCACTTCTGCCCGAAAAAAGCTGCCTTGCAAAACAGCTTTAGAGGCGTTGTCTTGTACAAAGGCTACCAAGGCAATTTCTTCGGGATTGACCAGGCCCGCAGCAGGTAAAGTCCAGATTTGGGTAATGGTTTGCGTCGCTCCTTGTCCGAGTGCTGTTACTGCGGTGCCAAAGGCATCCGGCAGCATTTGGCGGACAACATGCCTGAATTCACTCTCTGAGTTACCGTTCGGGTCGGGATTGGGGCCGGGAACATACTCCTCGATGACGGCCAGGTGAACCGATACATCGCTGCCCCAATAGGGCGCAAGGCTGGTCAGGTTCAGCGTTGCTTCCAGTTCACCGCTGCCGTTGATGGTTGCCCCACCGCTGAGTTCAAAAAGGGCAGGGTAGTCGGCCCGGTTGCTGATCAAGGTGCTGTTCACATTGCTCAGGCCGCCGGCATCCTGTCCATCCATCCACGCCCAGGGGGCAAAAACGTTGTTGTAATACGATACCCGCTCCTGGGAGCCCACAGAGTAGGCCTGGTAAAAGGGGTCTGTACTAAAGGGCCACCAAACGTGGTAGGACAGGTACGTGGCAAGCGCACTATTGGCCTGCATAGCTGAAACAAAGGCTGGGTTCTGGCTGCCGCTCGGACTGCTGTTGCTGCTGGTAAAATGCTCAAAGACCACCATGCGGTCCGTGGTTTGATCCGGGCTCACGATGTAAATGCTTTGGGTGAGCTGGTCGTTGGCGGGTGCCTGATCCAGGCTGTCGTTTAAGTTGCTGGCCCAAAGGGTAACGGATTGTGATGCGGGGCTGGCTGTGCTGTTCCAGAGCACGTCGTGCACAAAGGGGTAGTTGGCCAGTGGGGCTATACTCAAGCCGCTGATGTTCTGAGAAACCGTATCGCCTGTGTTGATGCGGTAATTCAACGTAAGATTTGTTATTGTTTGACCGCCAAGGTTAACCAGCGTACCACTGATGGCTTTAGCACCTTCCAGTTCATAAGGGTTGGTCAGGTTTATGGCAGTAACAGAAGCGTCGTAGGCCACAGGCTCGATAATCCGGACATTGTCCACGCCCAATCCGTACAACCAGCCGCCACCGTCATTGTAATGGAAACACAAGGTTACCGATGGTTGGCCTGCAAAAGCGCTCAGATCAACCGTTTCTGTCACCCAGTCCGGTGATCCGGTCAGTTCGCGAAGGGTGGTCCAGGAAGTGCCACCGTCCAGCGAAACCTGGATGGCGGCACTTTCAGTGTACACATAGGTGCCTTGGATAAAGAAGATGTCGGCCTGCAAGCGGAGGTTGGGATACACGCTCATGTCTATCGTGGGCATGATCAGGCGATCTTCGCTCTTGTTGCTGCAGGAATCCAGACTGCCATTCCAACAGCCTTCTTTGTCGTCGTTGGTGGCCACGAAGAAGGAATGAACCGGAATGGGAAAGAATTCGGAACTCAACCCAATGGACGATCCCCATTGGAAACCATTGCTGCTGGCATCCGCGGTGCTTTGCGACCACGAAAAGGGAATGCTGGTTTCAAAGTCAATGTTGAGAAGCAGGGTCTGCGCAGACAGCTTAACAGGATGGAGCCCTACCATTGCGGTAAAGGCAAGCAAAGCGCAGGGGAGCAAGCGGGATAAACCTTTTCTACTGGTCATAGGAAAGAGGGAAAAAGCTGTTCAACTGTTAAAATTACGGCACACGCACAAGATTACAGGGTATAGGCCTAAGGAAGAGCTTTTCGGGTAGGGACTTTTGCAGGGCCATTGCGCTGCGCAGCCAAGCTTGGGGATGCCCCGGGAAACAAGGTTCTTTGCATGCCCTTCCCCAATGCCATGAACCGCCGCCGCGCTTACCTTGAACTGCATACCGCCGTCCTGCTCTTCGGGTTTACGGCTATTCTGGGCAAACTCATCACGTTGGAGGAAATTGCCCTGGTTTGGTACCGGATGGGGTTGGCAACCCTCAGCATCTTCCTGATTCCCGGGGTGTTGCGCAACGTGCGGACCCTTTCGCCCGGACAATGGCGGACGTTGAGCGGCATAGGCGTAATCGTTGCGCTGCATTGGGTCACCTTCTTTGGGTCCATCAAAGCGTCCAGCGTATCGGTTACCCTGAGCTGCATGGGCACAACGGCTCTTTTTACGGCTTTCCTGGAGCCCTTGTGGTTGCGGCGGGCTTTTCGGGCAGAAGAATTCGCGCTGGGCTTGTTCATTATTCCGGGCATCTTTCTCATCAGCCGGTTCGCGGAACATTCGCAAACGGGCATTATCCTGGGCATTATCTCTGCTGCGCTGGCCTCTGCATTTTCCATTTTGAACAAGCGGGCTTTGGAAAAGCACCCTGCCTTTACCATTACCCTGGTTGAGCTCGGTTCCGGCTGGCTGTTTCTATCGCTTTTGTTGCCGTTGTGGATGCATTGGAATCCCGAAACGGTCTGGGTTCCCGTACCCATAGACTGGCTTTGGCTTTTGTTGCTGGCGCTGGTTTGCACCACGCTGGCCTATGTGCTGGCGTTGCGCGCTTTGGGGCCTTTGTCTGCCTTCATCAACAGCCTGACCATTAACCTGGAGCCCGTGTACGGGATTTTGTTGGCCATGGTCATTTTTCAAGAACACAAAGCCCTGAGCCCCGGATTTTATGCCGGTTCTGCGATGGTGTTGCTGGCCGTTTTTCTTCATCCCTGGTTGTCGGGTTACCTGGATCGAAAGCGGCAAAGGAGCAAAGCGTAGCGGCAGAAGCTTTTCAGCGTTTGCCATTGCGGCTGAAATCGGCTATACTTGATTACCCATCGCGCCGGATTAGTGGTTTGTTTATGCTCTTTTCACGCATTCGCACATGGTTCTTTGCCTGAACGTATGACGCCCCCGGATCTAAGTCCTGAAACCGGCGCGGAACCGGATTTTTTCCAGCTACTGGATCAGCCTGCCGTGATTATGCGGCAGGATGCGACCCTTTTTCGGGCCAACACGGCCTTTGAAAGGCATTTTGGCGCATGGAAGGCGGGGATGCCCTTCGTTCACGGCATGGATGAGCAGGGCCAGGAAGCCTTGCAGCGCACCATACGCACCCTCGGCGATGCTCCGGCATCGTTCATCCACGCCTTTCGCCCGGACGCTCTGCCTGCCCGGCGTTGGTCCTGGCAGCTTTGGCGCCAATCCGAATGGGTGTTTGGCCGGGCGCGCCCCGCCGGACAAATGCCTGACGCCGGACTGATGTTCCAGGCCCTGTTCAGCAGCCCGGCTATTGGCATCGCCATTCTGGATGAACACGGCCAGTTGGTAGAAGTTAATGAGTCGTTTTCGGAGTTGCTGGGCTGCGCGCGCGATGAGCTTTTGCACACCCGGGGCATGGATTGGGTGCACCGCCCGGATCGAAAAGCGGTGAGCGAAAATGAGGGGCAACTCAGCAGCGGTAAAATTTCGCGCTACCGACTGACCGTCCGGCTCAAGAAGCGGAACAGCCGGCTGGTTTGGGTCATGCTCACCGTCAACCCCATTCAGCGCATCACCGGAGAGCGGCAATTTTTAGTGACCACCGAAAACATTGACCAGCGCGTTAAAGCGGAGCGCAAGCTGGTGCAGCGCGCGGAGGAACTGGTCCGCTCCAACAAAGACCTGGAGCAGTTTGCCTACATGGCCTCGCACGACCTCCAGCAACCCCTTCGAACCATTTCCAACTTTGTCCAACTGCTGGACCGCAAGTACGCGAGTCAATTGAATGAAGAAGCCCGGGAGTTTATTCGCTACGCGGTGGAAGGGTCCACGCGCATGCAGCAGATGATTCGCGATCTGCTCGCTTATTCGCGGGTGCAGCGATTGGATTTGGAGCTGGAGTTTGTGGATTTCAACGAAGTCATGGAGGAGGTCAACACCAATTTGCAGGAGGTTGCCCAAGCCAGCACGGCCAACGTGTTGTCGGAGTACCTGCCAGCCCTGCGCGCCAGTCGCCGGCAGATGGTGCAGCTCTTTCAGAACCTGATTGAAAATGCGATCAAATTCAGCCGCAGCGAGCAACGC
The DNA here is from genome assembly GCA_016124275.1 of Bacteroidota bacterium. GTDB lineage: Bacteria > Bacteroidota > Bacteroidia > Chitinophagales > BACL12 > WGOA01. The sequence goes on along the minus strand of WGOA01000003.1, from coordinate 45,127 downwards.
CCGGAAGTCATTATCTCGGCAGATGACCAGGAGTCAAAGGTGCGTTTTTCGGTGCGGGACAATGGCATCGGCATTGCCGAAGAGCACCGCGACCGAATCTTTGCGCTGTTCCAGCGCCTGCACGAACAGGGAACGGTGCAGGGCACGGGCATTGGCCTGGCCATATGCCAAAAGATTGTAGAAAACCACGGAGGCAAAATCTGGGTCGAGTCTGAACCCGGAAAAGGCAGCGTATTTTATTTTACGGTTCGAAAAGCCGCAGATAAAAGCACAACATAATCGCGGAGCGCTGCGCGATGCCTTAAAAATTATTCGGGCAGTCCAGCTTTCGGTCCTTTCTTCGGCCCACATACACCAGGCTGAGCTCTACGGCACCGTAGCCGCTGCTGGCCGGCGTCAACCCGGATGCGTTGAGGTCATAACTGAGAATAACCTGCACATCATTGAGCCGTGCGCCCGCATTGACAATGACGGCGTCCCCGTAGCGGTACCAAAGACCGCCAATGATTTGGTTGCCGTCAGTGGTGTAATCCAGGCCCCAGGAGAAGTTGGCCCCGCCGGTGATCTGCCGGGCACTTTGTTCGCTGCTGAACTGGACACGCGGCAATATTGCTGTGGTGCCCCGCAACCCAAAACGCCCGCCCACCGCAACCACAGGCCTCAGCCCAAGCGGTTGCTGCGCATCCAAAAAGCTGATGCGGGGTTGATTGAGGTGGTGCAGCGAGGCATCAACGTACAGGTAGTCGCTCAGGTTGGTGCGCGTGAACAAACTCAATCCGGCCTGGAGGTCCAGGTAGCCCTCGCTCAGGCCTGAAAAGCTTTCGCCGTTGGGCAGCAGAGGATCAAAGCCGGTATCGGTCCACTGGTTGTTGAACACCAGGCGGTTGGCATCTATGCGTTTACTGCCCACTGCACTGCCAAATCCGGCGGAAAGCATGGTTTTGCCACCCCGGGACAACTGCTGGTGAAAGGCTGCTTGAAATCCAACTTCCGTGGTGCGCAGCCTGCCGTCCCCGGCCTGATCGCCCGTGGCCACCAATCCCAATCCGAAATGACTGGCCCCCTTGCGCGGGTTGACCGGGAAGGTCATGTCTGCAAAAACAGAAAGGGTCTGAAAGGCTGCCGGAACCGTGCGCCACTGATCGCGGTACGCCGCACCCACGCGGTAAAAGCCATCAAAGCGCCCGGTTGCCGCGGGGTGATAGACCGGCGCAAGGGCGTATTCCTGCGAGGAGTGCAAATCCTGGCATAACACAACAAATGTTATGCATAACATATATAATGTTATGGATAGCTTTTTCATCGCAGCAGCGTAAGGTTGCCCTGGCGTTCCTCCACCCGGTTGTTGGCAAATTTTACCCGCAGGGTATAAGCATAAGCGTCCATTTCCTGCGGTTTGCCGCGGAAGGTGCCGTCCCAGCCTTCGAACAAGTCTCGGCTTTCAAAGACCAGTTCGCCCCAGCGGTTGAAAATTCGCAGTTGGAACTCTTCCGCCCCAAAGCCCTGCACCAGAAAACGGTCATTCATGCCATCGCCATTGGGGGTAAACGCACTCGGCACATCAATCAACCCATCAAACTCTATTTCAATGGAGCGGCAATATTGGTCTTCGCATCCAAAACTGTTGCGGGCCGTCAGGCAGACTTCAAAGACACCTGCAGCCGCAAAACTGTGCACGGCATTCACGGCAGCCGTATTGGTGCCGTCGCTGAATTCCCACAAATAACTGTTGGCGAATTCACTCAGGTTGGTGAACGTAACCGGCGTGTTGATGATGGCTGCGTAAGGTTCATCGGAGAAGAACGCGATCGGGTCAAGCGGCACATCCACGTCGGCCGTTACGGTTTCTGTTGCTCCGCAGTTTTCCGTAGTCAAGGTTACGGTGTAGGTGCCTGATGCACTGTACACATGGGTGGGATCCAGACCCGTACCGGTATTCCCATCGCCAAAATCCCAAGTGTAGAATTCTGCGTCCGGGTAGTCGTTGGTAAACTCCGCGGTAACGGGCACACAGCCCGTGTAGTCCACAGCAAATCCGGAGCTGAATCCAGCGGCATAGGACAAAACAAACGTTGTGGTATCCAGTTGGTTGCAACTCAGCGAATCCTGAACGATCAGCTGCACCGTATAGGTGCCGGGTGTGGTGTAAACATGGGTGAAGGTGCCGGGATCATTGAGCACAGTGCCGTCGCCTAAAATCCAGGTGTATTGGGTGCTGCTGCCTAAGGTCTGGCTGCTGTCGCTGAAGGTTGCCCACAGTGTGTCGCAATTGGTGAATTCGGTTACAGAAAAAGCCGCCACAATGCTGTCCAGGCCGGCAATGATGGTCAGGAAAGAGGTGTCGGCGAGGTTGCAGCTGTTGGTGTCCGAGGCAATCAATTGCACCGTATAAATGCCTACGTCCACAAACGTGTGGGTGGGTTCAAAGTCAGTGGACGTATCGCCATCGCCAAAGATCCAGAGGTACTGGCTGGCCCCGATGCTGGTGTTGTCGAAATTGACCGTAAACGGTGCACAACCGATAAGGTCAGGATCTGCATCAGAGGCGGCAAACACACCGGTCAGGTCAAAGCGAAACTTAAGGGTGCCCAGGTTGCAATTGGTGCTGGAATTGGTTTCCGAATAGGCACCTGGCGTGGTGGGAAAAGCATCCAGGCCTCCGCAGCCCGCGCAGACTGCCTGGTAAATGACCCCCTGTTCATCAAAGCGGCTGGTGCCCCCGTCCACGTGCTCGCGCGACACCACCCCGGCTACCGTTCCTCCGCCAAAATAGGAGGCGTACAACAGGCTGATGCCGTTTTTAGCCAGCACAAAAAAGTAAAAATCGCTGCCGTCCGTGGTGGTTTGGAAAGCATCGGCGCTGAGTGGCAAGCCGATCATGCTGCCCACCGATGGGTTGAACCCGGTATTGACCAGGCCGCCCCAACCACTGACGTAGACATGCTCGCAGACATCCACCAGCAAGGCCGTTGGTGAAATGTTGACGGCGCTGGAGCCGGTGCCAAAGACGGTGGAATAGACCGTGGCGCTTAGCAGCGGATTGAGCTTGTGAATGAACTGCGCGCTGTTTGGATTGGAATACACGCCGGCAGAAACCGGGTAGGCGCCGCGGCTCTGGCCCATCACATACACTTCGCCATCGTCATCGCGCTCCACAAAATAAGCCTGGTCGTAAGCGGTGGTGCCCAGGTAGGTACCGGCCAAAGCCGCGCTGGCTGTACCGTTAAACCGCATAACCCAGCCATCGGCCGCTCCCCCCCGAAACGTCGGGTGCAGCGACCCCGCGGTGGTGGGGAAATTCGTGCTTTTGGTGCCCCCGCAAACCAACAGCTCGCCGCTGGCCTCGTGGACCTTGACCGAATAGGCCCCATCGGCCAGCGTACCGCCGATGTAGGTGGACCAAACCAGACTGGTCAAATCCGGATTCAGGTGAAAGAGCACGCCGTCCTGGTTGCCGGAAAGCGCCGCCTGAAAAGCCCCGGTGGTGGTGGGGAAATTGGTCGAGTAGGTGGACGATGCAATGATCGGGCCCCCGTCGGGATCGAGGATGATCTCGCCCCGCGCATGGTCCCCGTAGTTGTAATGCAAATCGGTGGCAATGTTCAGCCCGTCGTTGCTGCTGCCTCCCACGAAGGTGCTGGCCAGCAGGGTGCTGCCGTCGGCAGAAATTCGGGAAACGTAGATGTCCGAACCCCCCGTAAAGTCAACCGACGTGACCGAAACCAGCGAACCGCCGTTGAACGAAGGGTCGTAGCAGCCCGCAGTGGTGGGAAAATTGGATGAACCTGTGCTGCCGTACACCAACAATTCCCCGGAGGCATTAACGATCAGGCTCTGCGGAAACTCGTTGGCACTGCCGCCCAGGTAGCTGGACCAGATTTGCGCGCTGCCATCGGGGCTGTACTTGGTCAGCGCGATGTCGCAGCCCAGGAAACCGCCGCCGCCGCCGTAGGTGGTTTGAAACGCGCCCAGCGTTACCGGGTACCCGATGCCGAACGCGATGCCGCCCCCGTAGAGGTGGCCGTCTGCGTCGTAGGTGGCCGTGTAGCCCCAGTTGTCGCTGGTGGAGCCGGAAAAGGTGGCGAACACCAACACCGGGTCAATGATCAGCGGATGGCGAGTGTCGTAGCGCTCGGGAAACGCAAACCCCACGCCGCCGTTGCGCGCTTCAAAGACGCAGGGCACGGGGATGCGCCGGCCGTTGATGTCCTGGTAAGCCACGGGCGCGGCTTCTTCAAGCACGCCGTTGCTGTGCCGCAGCATGAGCCGGCCGTCGCGCAAAGTGGCCGAGATCAGCCCTTCGTAGGTCATCAGAATGCGGTCGGGGCGGGCGCCCGGCTTGACCACGAAGTCGTACTTGAGCCCGCCGTCGCTGGCGTAAAGCAAAAGGTCGGTGCCGGGGTAGAGCCCGGGCATGCGCAGCGCGCGGTATTCCGGCACATGGCCTTTGAAGCGCGAAGGGTCGTTGCCCAGAAAGTAGTTGCGGTAATGCGCCTCTGGCGCGGCAGCCGGTTCCGGGCGAAGGGGGGCCGCTCCGCTGAAGCGGGTGCGGAACGCATGCCCAGCCACGCGGAAGCCACCGGGGGGCGGGGGCACACCGCTCTTTTTGCTTTCCTCAACGGCCTCCAAATCGTTGCCGCTCAAAAAGGACCAGGTCAGCCCGTCGGGCTCCACAAACAAGGCGCCATCCGGCAAATCAGCCCGAAAATGGAAGGGGTCTGTCCACTGCCCCAGGTTGGCCACAAAGCGCGGGCCCGGAGAGGATGGAGTGGCAGTTGGCTGCTGCCCAGAAACACCACCCCCGCCAAGGGCAAGGAGCAGCGCAAGGGCAACCAAAGGGCCAGGCACCGGAACCAGCACACGCTCCAGCGCGGTTGCCAGCGAGGAAAAAGCCCTTCGCCCGAACAACGAGGAGCGCGAAACATGCCTAAAACGCAAAGAAGCCATGAGGTGAATTCATTAAAAATAGCATGTTCGCGCCAAACTACCCCCATAGCGCGCAGGCAATTGTCCACTTCGCGTTGCGGGTTCGCGGGGCTATTTTAGCCGACATGGAACACCGTCCTTACGTCGCGGCCTCGGAAAGCATGCCCGAATTGTCCCTTCGGGCTATTGTGCTGGGTGTAGTGCTCAGCGTGGTGCTGTCGGCAGCCAATGCCTATTTGGGCTTGTTTGCCGGCATGACGGTCTCGGCTTCCATACCGGCGGCCGTGCTGTCCATGGGCATTTTGCGTTTGCTGCGCAACGGCACCATTTTGGAGAACAACGCTGTGCAGACGGCGGCTTCTGCCGGGGAGTCGCTGGCGGCAGGGGTCATTTTTACGCTCCCCGCGCTGGTGCTGATGGGCTATTGGCAGAATTTTCACTATCTGGAAACGGTTTTCATTTCGCTGTCTGGTGGGGTGCTGGGTGTGTTGTTCACCATTCCGCTGCGCCGCGCGCTGATTGTCAAGCAGGCGCTGCAATTCCCGGAAGGCATTGCCACGGCCGAAGTGCTGAAATCGGGCGCAGAGGGGGGGAAATCGGTGGTTTTTCTGGTTTGGTCCGCGCTGGCGGGTGGAGCCGTCAAATTTGCGGAGGCAGGCCTGGGGCTTTGGGGGGGCGTGCTCGAAAAAGCCACTTACGTCCAGGGTGGCCGCAACCTGTTGTTCTTCGGCATGAACCTTTCGCCCGCCCTGATTGCAGTGGGTTACATTGTAGGCCTGCGCATTGCCGCGTTGGTTTTTGCCGGCGGCGTGATCACCTGGTGGATTGCCATGCCGGTGTACATCAATCTGCACGGAGCAGAGAATCTGCTGGGCGAATTGGGTCTGGCCGCTGACACGGCTCCTGCGGAACTCGCTGGCACCTTGTGGGGCCAGCGGCTGCGTTACCTGGGCGTTGGCGCCATGGTGGTGGGCGGTCTTTGGGCGGTGGTTTCCATCCGCGCTGCCCTGAGCATGGCCGTTAAAGAAGGGATGGCGGCGTTTAGGAAAGGCGGCGAGCGCTTGAACGTGCTAAGAACCGATCTGGACATGCGCATGAGCTGGGTATTGATCGGCATTGGCGTTTTGCTGGTGCCCATTTTCATGATTTACCAGACAGAAATTCAGCAGACCGGCATTTCGCTGTTCATGACCCTGGTGATGGTCTTTGCGGGCTTTCTTTTTTCGGCGGTGGCCGGTTACATGGCCGGTCTTGTGGGCAGTTCCAACAATCCGATTTCCGGCGTAACCATTGCTACGATTCTGTCTGCGTCGCTGATGTTGTTGGTGTTGTTGGGCAGCGCCAGCGACCCGGCCAAAGGTGCCGCCGCTGCCATTTTAATCGGAGCGGTGGTTTGCTGTGCCGCAGCCATTGCCGGCGACAATATGCAGGACCTCAGATCGGGCTACCTGCTCGGGGCCACGCCGCGCAACCAACAGATCATGCAGATTTTGGGAGTGGTGTCTGCCGCGTTCGTGCTTCCCGCCGTGTTAAACCTGCTGCACGGAACGTATGGCATTGGCAGCGAAGCGCTCAGCGCGCCGCAGGCGGGGCTCATGGCATCGGTGGCGGGGGGCGTGTTTAACCGAAACCTGCCCTGGGGGCTGGTGAGCGCTGGTGCGGGCATTGCTGTACTGATCATTTTGGCCGACGAAATCCAGCGCCGGCGGGGGTCTTCGTTCCGGATTCCGGTGCTGGCGGTGGGTGTGGGGCTCTACCTGCCTTTTGAGCTGGACAGCGCCATCATGTTCGGCGGGCTGATTGCCTGGGCCGTCAGCCGGGGGTTGAACCTCAAAGGCCTGAAGCCCGCACGCGCCGAATCGGTTCGGGGCGCTGCAGAGCGTACCGGCCTGTTGATCGCGGCGGGTTTGATTACGGGCGAAGCGCTGCTGGGCATTGGGCTGGCCCTTCCCATAGCCGCTACCGGCAACCGCGAATTATACCCCTTGCTGAACACAACTGCCAACAGCTGGATTGGCCTTGGTGTGATCTGTATCATAGCTTATGTTATGTACAGCCAATCGCTCAAAGCGGCAAGCAAACAGCGGTCGGAACAATCGTAAACGCAGCGTTCTGCCATGCCCAGCGAAACCCCTCCCAACTCCGGCACCGATCCAAACAGCCGCCAGCATCCCGGCGCTGCTTCTGCCGCCAGGCGCATGCCGCGCGGCTTGCCTTACATCGTGGTCAATGAAGCGGCAGAGCGCTACTCGTTCTACGGCATGCGCAGCATCCTGACGGTCTTTATGACCAAGTACTTGCTGGACAGCGCGGGGCAGGCCGACCCCATGACGGAGTCGGAGTCCAAAATCTGGTACCATACCTTCATCATGGGGGTGTACTTTCTGCCCATTATCGGCGCGCTGTTGGCCGACATTTTCTGGGGTAAGTACAAGACCATCATGGCGCTGTCGCTGGTGTATTGCCTGGGCCACCTGGTGTTGGCGCTGGACCATACCCGCCTGGGGCTCGCCGGGGGGCTGGCGCTGATTGCCATCGGGGCGGGAGGCATCAAGCCCTGCGTTTCCGCCCATTTGGGCGATCAGTTCAGCCGCGGAAACGCCCATTTGCTGGACAAAGCCTACGCTTGGTTTTACTTTTCCATCAACATCGGGGCCGTGCTGTCCACGCTGGCTGGCGAGTGGCTGTTGCGGGATTTTGGCCCGCACATCGCTTTTGGCGTGCCGGGCGGGCTCATGTTGCTGGCAACCGTTGTTTTCCACTACGGTCGCAGGGAGTACCGCAGTATTCCCCCGTCCGGATGGCCGGTTTTTAAGCAGACCCTGCTGGCGGGCGAAACGCGTCGTGCCGTGCTGCGACTGCTTCCCATCTTTGGGCTGGTGGCCGTTTTTTGGTCGCTTTACGACCAGACGGGCAGCTCCTGGGTGTTGCAGGCACAAAGTGATTTGATGGACAAGCGGGTGGGGCTTTTTGGCTGGTCCGTTGTGCTGTTGCCCTCGCAAATACAGGCGGTCAATTCCTTTTTGATCCTGCTGTTTGTGCCCTTGTTCAGCGCCGTATTGTATCCTATGTCGGCGCGGTATGGCATTGCCTCTACAGCCCTTCGAAAAATAGGTTTAGGTATGTTTTTGGCGTCTTTGTCTTTTGCCATTATCGCCGCGCTGGAACTGCGCATTTTCAACGGTCAGCCGGCTTCGGTGAGCGGACAGCTCTGGGCGTATGTGGCCATGACGGCGGCCGAAGTGCTCATTTCCATGACTTGCCTGGAATTTGCCTACACGCAGGCGCCCAATCCGGCCAAGTCGCTGGTCATGGGGCTGTATTTTTTATCGCTGTCTGCCGGCAATTTTCTGGCCGTTGAGGTGAACCGTTTTATTCGGGCTGATTTTCCGATTGCGGCCGTTGAAGCGGCTCCGGGTTCTGCTCCGGAAGCAACTCCGGATGCAACCGCCTCCGAGGCCATTTTCGCTCCGCTCCGGCTCCGCGCTGAAGAGAAGGCGCCGGACCTGATCAACGGAAGAAAAATTATGTTCAGCGGCGACTGTGGCCTGGAGCGCCTGCTTCCCGCATCGGATGACCAGCCAGCCGATACCGTTCGTTTACAAGGCACCTTTTTGCTGGCCGACATTGATCCGGGAACGCAAAGTTTTAGCCTGTTGGACGCGGCAACCCGTAAACCCTTGATGCTTCGCGGAACCTATGCGCCCGGACCAAACCACACGGTGCACAGCGACCGTCTGGTCGGAGCGGAGTATTTTTGGTTTTTCTGCGGGCTAATGGGCCTTGCGGCGTTGATTTTTGTGCCGGTAGCCAAACGCTACACCGGCGAGCGCTACCTCCAGGAGGAACCAACGCCCAGGCCTTAACCCGCAAGGCGAGCGATAAGGCGCAGTAACGAGACAAGCACATGGGCAAACGACTGGCAAAAAAAGTAATGTTGATCGGCTGGGATGCAGCTGATTGGAAAGTGATCCATCCGCTGTTGGATGCCGGTTTGATGCCCACCCTGGAGAAGCTCATCAACCAGGGCAGCATGGGAAACCTCGCCACCCTTGACCCGCCCCTTTCGCCCATGCTTTGGACCTCCATTGCCACGGGAAAACGCCCCTACAAGCACGGTATTTTGGGCTTTACGGAGCCCGATCCCGGGGGAAAGGGCATTCGTCCGGTTTACAACACCGGCCGCAAAGTCAAGGCTATCTGGAACATTCTGACCCAGCACAACCTCCGCACCCATGTGATCGGCTGGTGGCCGAGTCACCCTGCGGAGCCCATCAACGGCGTGGCTGTTTCTAACTTCTACCAAAAGACGCGCAGCCCCATTGACAAGCCCTGGCCGATGATGCCCGGCACGGTGCACCCGCCCGAGATGGAGGAGCTCATGGGCAAGTTGCGCGTGCATTCCGGAGAAATTACGCAGCATCACCTGCTGCCCTTTGTGCCCGACGCCGCCAAAGTGGACCAGGGCAAAGACCGCCGTTTAGCGGCCCTGACCAAAATTCTGGCAGACGCCGCCTCGATTCAGTCGGCGGCTACGTACCTGGCCGAGCAGCAGGATTGGGATTTTCTGGCGGTTTACTTTGATGCCATCGACCACTTTTGCCACGGGTTCATGAAATTTCACCCGCCGCAAATGCCCGGTGTGCCCAACGAAATGTTTGCCTTGTACAAGGATGTCGTGAGCAGCGCCTACCGTTTCCACGACATGATGTTGGAGCGCATGTTGGAATTGGCCGGTCCCGACACGACGGTCATGTTGATTTCCGATCACGGGTTCCACCCGGATCACCTCCGGCCCAAAAGCCTGCCTAAAGAGCCGGCAGCACCCGCCTTGGAGCACAGCCCCTACGGCATTTTTGTGCTGAAAGGCCCCGGAGTCAGGAAAGATGAGCGCATTTACGGCGCCAGCGTGCTGGACATTACCCCGACGCTGTTGACACTCTTTGGGCTTCCCGTGGCCAGCGACATGGACGGAAAAGTCATTGTAGGCGCCTTTGAGGACGAGCAAACCCTTGAGGTGATTCCAAGCTGGGAAGCCATTCCCGGCCCCTGCGGCATGCATCCGCCTGATTTACAGCAAGATGCGTATGCCGATCAGGAAGCGATGGAACAGTTGATTGAGCTGGGTTACGTGGAGCGCCCTGATGAAAATGTAGAAAAGGCTATTCGCAATACGCTGAACGAGAATGACTATTACCTGGCAAGGGCTTATATAGATGGCCGTTTGGTAGGTGAAGCCATTCCTATCCTGGAGCGCCTGTTTCGGGAAAACCCGGAGCAAACGCGTTACGGCATGCGCCTGGCGCGCTGCTACCAAAGTGCCGGCAAAATTTCGGAGTGCCGGGCCGTGGTTGAAAAGATCAAGGCAGCCAGCGAGAAGCTCACTCCGGGACTGCGCATTCTGGAGGGCTCGCTGTTGCTCAGCGAAAACAAGCCCAAATTGGCCCTGGAAGAATTCACGGCGGCTGAGCAGGCCGCCCCGCGCATGCCCAAGCTGAACCTGCAAATTGGGCGCGGCTACACCATGTTGCGCCAGTGGGAAGACGCTTCGCGGGCCTTCCAGAAGGAGTTAGCGCTTGACCCGGAGAGTGCGCCTTCATGGCACGGGCTTGGCCTGGCCCAGCTCCGCGGCGGTTTGCCGGAGCAGGCCGTGGAGTCGCTGTTGCAATCGGTTGGGTTGATCTACCATTTCCCCTTCGCGCACCATCATTTGGGCGAAGCACTGCACGCCATGGGCGAATACGAGCGCTCCGCCGAAGCGTTTGAAGTGGCGCTGCGCATGGCGCCGGGCCTGAACCGCTCCCGGCAGTGGCTGGAGCGCCTGTACCGCGATCATTTAAACCAACCCGAAAAGGCCGTGGCAGTTTCCGGGGCCATTGCCGAAAACGTACAAGGAGTTATTACCGTGGTGTCCGGTTTGCCGCGTTCCGGTACCTCCATGATGATGCAAATGCTGGGCGAAGGGGGCATGTCCCTTTTCACGGATGAGGTTCGCACCCCCGACGAAAGCAACCCCAGGGGCTATTACGAGCATGAAGCCGTCAAGGCTTTAATGCGCAACAAGGAATTCCTGCACCAGGCACAGGGCAAAGCCGTTAAAGTCATTTCCCAGCTTTTGGAGCATTTGCCCGCCCGCTATGCCTACCGGGTCATCTTTATGGAGCGCGAACTCAATGAAGTGTTGCATTCCCAGCATACTATGTTGCTCCGCCAGGGCAAAGCCAAAGAAGAAGCTATGCCCCTCCGCCTGGTGAGTGCCTTCCAGCAGAGCCTGGAAAAAACCCGAAAATGGCTACCTGCCCAGAAAAACATTGAGGTATTGTATGTCAAGCATGCTGATGTTGTGGCAGATCCGTTGGCCCAAGCCACTCGTATAAGCGATTTTCTTAAGCAGCCGCTTAATATTCAAGCTATGGCGGCTGTTGTTGAGCCGTCCCTTCACCGGCAGAAAAGTGGCGTTTAGCAGGCCTTACAGCCCTGAATGCAAATTTTGCCGAATCTCAGGGGGATAACATTTGTCATTTTTTAGTAAGAAAGTATAAGGATAGTATACAAATACAGTGTATTTAATGCTGCGGCACCATAAAATGGCTTTTGTTATTGACTTATTGTAAACCATTGTTTGGTAGATTCCATTCCTATGTATATCTTGTGCACGCTTACTCTTTGCTCAACACATAAGACATAATATCTTTTATAAGTCTTTGTTGCTTGGGAGGTTAGCGCAGTAGCTACCTGCCTGCCCATGCAACACGCAGAATCTTACTCAAAAAAAACTTTTTTAACCTTCGGCAAAGGCCGAAACATAACCAGGACATGGCTAGATTATCAAGACAAGATTGGTTGAATGCCGGCCTCGCCGAATTGGCAGAGGGTGGTGTACAGGGCATCAAAATTGATCGCCTGTGCAAGCGACTCAATATTTCCATTGGCTCTTTTTACCACCATTTCGTCAACATTGACGATTACATGGAGAAGTTGGCCGATGGCTGGGAAGCCTACATGCAAGAGCATCTTGCAGAAACCCTGGATCGCGAGGCCGCTCCGGAAGAAAGGCTCCGTTCGTTCCACGATCGCATTCTTGACATGAATCCCCGCCTTGAAGTCGTGGTTCGCGGCTGGTCGTTCAGCAACGAGTACGTTGCCAAAATTGTGGACAAGCTGGACAAGAAGCGGATGCGGATGCTGTCATCCCAATTTATGGAGCTCGGGTTCAAGAACGACGAAGCCAAGTTGTTGGCAGAGGTGGAGTATTCCACTTACCTCGGTGTGCTGAATGTTTGCGCCAACCGCAACAAGCAAAGCTCCCGCAAACTGCACCATCTGGTTTCGGGCATGATCAAAGGCAAGCGCGACAAAGTTTCGCAGCTGGCGGTCATGTAAATCCTCTCAAAGACTTACCTCCCTGGCAGCGAACACTGCGCCAGGAGTTGTTCTAAATGCTCTTACAAGCCACTTCACCTCACGGTGGAGTGGCTTTTTTTATGGGTTCAAAATTTATGTATCGTTTACCAAACAACCGTTTGGTAAAATCCGTAGACTTCTTGTAGATTTGACATAAAGGGAAGGGTTTCAGCAGGCGCAGCTGCTTTTTGGGCGCTTGATGCGCACCGTGCCCTTCCACCGGATTGTGATGGCGGATTGTCCGCAAGTCTCCCCCCATGGCCAGAAAAAAAGTAAACCGGGAATTCATCATCCGCGAAGCCCTTCACCTGTTTCGCGACCGGGGTTATCACGCCACGTCCATGGCGGATATCGGGGTGGCGTGTGGGTTGTTAAAAGGCAGCATCTACCACTACTTTCCGAGCAAGGAAATGCTCATGAAAGAAGTGCTGGTTTACCTGCACGATTACTACAAACACAACGCTTTCCGTCACGCTTATGACGAAAATCTGGGCGCCCGCCAGAAATTGAGCATGCTCAGCAAGTTTTACCAGGAGCTGTTCTACGGCCAGGAGGGCGGTTGCCTGATGGCCAACATCGCTATGGAAACCAACAGCGTTGTGCCTGAATTCAGCCCGCTCATCAGCACCTTTTTTCAGGAGTGGATCGACGCCATGGCCCACATTTACCGCCAGGAATTGCCCGAGGAAGAAGCGGAAGCCCTGGCGCGCGAAACGGTCGCTGCTGTGGAAGGGGCAACCATGCTCATGCGCATTTTCAACGACCGCGCTTATCTGCAAAAGTCGCTGGACCAGATTGGGGAAAAATTCGAAAAACTCAGCAAAGGCTCTGTTTCTGTGCCTGTTTCTGTGAAACGATAACCAAACGCAAGTTTGGATTGAAAATACCTGGATCGCCAACACTCATTAAGAAGAAACCCAAGTTCAAGTTATGGAAGCTGTACTGGAGCAAAAAAACAAAGCCGCCGGGACGCAGGTCCGCAACCGGCACATTAAGAAAGTAGCGGTGCTGGGTTCCGGGGTCATGGGTTCCCGGATCGCCTGCCATTTTGCCAACATCGGCTGTGATGTGGTCCTGTTGGACATCGTTCCGGGCAACCTGAGCGACGCCGAGAAGGGCCAGAAAAGCGCCCGGAATCGCATTGTGGATGCTGCACTGGCAGCCACCCTGAAGTCCAATCCGGCGTCGCTGTACGATTCGGCCATGATTTCGCGCGTCCGCACCGGCAATTTCGACGACGACATGGCGCTGATCGCGGATGCCGACTGGGTGTTGGAAGCCGTGGTGGAGAACCTGGCCATCAAGAAAGTGGTCTTCGAAAAGGTAGAGGCACACCGCAAGCCCGGCACGGTGGTGTCGTCCAACACCTCCGGTATTCCCATTCACCAGATGCTGGATGGCCGCTCGGCTGATTTCCGCAAACACTTTGTCGGCACCCACTTTTTCAATCCCCCGCGCTACATGCGGCTCCTGGAGATCATTCCCACCCCGGAAACTGATCCTGCGCTGGTGAGCTTCCTGATGAGTTACGGGAGCCTTCAATTGGGCAAGACTACCGTGTTGTGCAATGATACCCCGGCCTTTATTGCCAACCGGGTAGGGGTCTTCAGCATGATGACCATCATTGGGTTGATGAACGAAATGGGCTTGACCATTGAAGAAGTGGATGCCCTGACGGGCCCCATTTCGGGTCGCCCCAACTCCGCCACGTTCCGCACTGCGGATGTCGTCGGCCTGGATACCTTCATCAAGGTAGCGGACAACCTGTACAGCGATTGTCCTGCAGACGAAAGCCGCGAGACGTTCACCATTCCGGAGTTTGTGCGCAGGATGGCCGCCAACAACTGGCTGGGCGACAAAACCGGACAGGGCTTTTACAAGAAAACCAAGGGCGCAGACGGCAGCCGGGTCATCCTGGCCCTGGACTTAAACACGCTGGAATACCGCGAATCCACCAAGCCCCGTTTTGACGCCATCAAGGCGGCTAAACCGGTGGATGACCTGCGGAAGCGCTTGCGCGTCCTGCACCGCGCCGAAGACAAGGCCGGTGAGTTTTACCGCCAGGCCAGCTACCGCATCAGCCGCTATGTGAGCAACCGCATTCCGGAAGTAGCCGAAGCGCTGTACAAAATCGATGACGCCCTTCGCGCTGGATTTGCCTGGGAAATCGGGCCTTTTGACGCCTGGGATGCCCTGGGTGTGCGCGAAACGGTTGAAAAGATGACGGCTGCCGGCTATGCACCTGCCGCATGGGTGAATGAAATGCTCGCCGCCGGTCACGAGAGTTTTTACAAGGCCGAAGGAGGCAAGCGCCTGTATTACTCCATTCCCGACAAGGCCTACAAGCCGGTGCCCGGAACCGAAGGGTTTATTATCCTGGACAACTACCGCTCGGCCAGCCCGGTCTGGTCCAACAGCGGGGCCACCTTGCACGATATTGGCGACGGCGTGGTTTGCCTGGAGTTCCATACTAAAATGAATGCTATCGGTGCCGAAGTTTTGGAAGGCATCAACAAGAGCATTCAACTGGCCGAAGAGAATTACCGCGGCCTGGTCATCGGCAACGACGCCTCTACATTTTCGGCTGGCGCCAACCTGATGATGATGCTGATGTTGGCCATGGAGCAGGAGTTTGATGAACTCAGCATGGCCATTCGTATGTTCCAGAACACCGTGGCCAGAGCGCGTTTTAGCGCCATTCCCGTGGTGGTTGCCCCGCATGGGCTCACGCTTGGGGGCGGTTGCGAACTGAGCATGCACGCCGATACCGTGGTGGCTGCTGCAGAAACCTACATTGGTTTGGTGGAAGTGGGTGCGGGGCTTATCCCGGCCGGCGGTGGTACCAAAGAATTTGCCCTTCGCGCTGCCGATGCTTACCGCGACGGCGATGTAGAACTCAACGTGCTGCAGGAATACCTGCTCAACATTGCCCAGGCCAAAGTGGCCACTTCGGCCTACGAAGCCTACAACCTCGGCATCTTCCGCCGCAACCGCGACAAAGTGGTGGTGAACCAGGATCGCCTGCTGGCTGCTGCCAAAGAAGAAGTGTTGGCTCTGGACCGCGCCGGTTACGTCAAGCCCACGCCGCGCACGGACATTAAAGTATTGGGTCGCTCCGCCCTGGGGTCTTTCAACGTGGCTATTGATTCCATGATGCGCGCCTCCTACATCAGCGCGCACGACGCCCTGATCGCCCGCAAACTGGCCTACGTGATTTGCGGCGGTGACCTGACCAGCCCACAACTCGTTTCTGAACAGTACCTGCTGGACCTGGAGCGCGAGGCTTTCCTGAGCCTGCTCGGCGAGAAGAAAACGCTGGAGCGCGTTCAACACATTCTGCAAACCGGTAAACCCCTTCGCAATTAATTAAACTCACTGTAATGGTGCTTTTAGAAGCCCGTTTAATCTGATACCATCATGCAAGAAGCGTATATAGTAGCCGGTTATCGCAGTGCGGTGACCAAGGCCAAAAAAGGTGGATTTCGGTTTGTGCGTCCCGATGATCTGGCCGTGGATGTCATCAACCACCTCATGAATTCCGTGCCGTCGTTTGACCGCAGTTTGGTCGAAGACGTGATCGTAGGAAATGCTATCCCGGAAGCAGAACAAGGTATGCAGATTGGTCGTATGATTTCTGTTCGTGTGCTTCCCCGCACCACAGCAGGTGTTACGGTCAACCGCTACTGCGCATCCGGTGTTGAAACCATCGCCATGGCTACGGCCAAGATCCGCGCCGGGATGGCCGACTGCATTGTTGCCGGTGGGGTAGAATCCATGAGCCTGGTGCCGATGGTGGGCTACAAACCCACCCTGAACTACGCGGTCAGCGTGGAGCACCCGGACTACTACAGTTCCATGGGCCTGACCGCAGAATTGGTGGCCAAAGAGTTCAACATCTCGCGCGAAGACCAGGACCAATTCGCCCTGAATTCACACCTCAAAGCCGTGGCTGCCATTCAGGCAGGCCATTTCAGCGGGGGAATTGCTCCGGTTCAGGTCACCGAAGTGTTCGTAAACGCGGCCGGAAAGCGCGAAGAGCGCAAGACCGTGGTGGATACCGACGAAGGTCCCCGCGCCGACACCAACATAGAGAGCCTGGCCAAATTGCGCCCGGTGTTTGCCGCGAATGGCTCAGTCACGGCCGGCAACAGTTCGCAGACTTCTGACGGCGCTGCCTTTGTGCTGGTCTGTTCGGAGCGCATGGTTCGCGAGCACAACCTCACGCCCATTGCCCGCATGGTGACCTGCACCACCGTTGGCGTTGAGCCGCGGATCATGGGCATTGGCCCGGTTGCAGCCGTGCCCAAAGCGCTGAAACTGGCGGGGCTCAACTTGCAGGATATTGACCTGTTTGAATTGAATGAAGCCTTTGCCTCGCAGTCGCTCGCAGTGATTAGGGAGTTGGGGTTGAACCCGGACCGCATCAACATCAACGGCGGCGCTATAGCCCTCGGCCACCCGCTGGGTTGCTCCGGCACCAAGCTCACCGTGCAACTCCTGGGTGACCTGAAACGTACCGGAGGTAAGTACGGCATGGTCACCGCCTGTGTGGGCGGTGGGCAGGGCGTAGCTGGTATCTACGAAAACCTGAATTGACATTCCCCTCTCTTTTTGACCTTTCCTTAAACGATTTCCATGGCAACGCTCACAGAGAACCAGCAAGTGCTAAAAGGCGGTGCGTTTATCATCCAGCGCAGTCTGGCTGAAGACACGTACACCCCGTCAGACATCACCGAAGAACAAGCTATGTTCCGCGAATCTTGTCGCGAGTTTGTGGACAAACGCGTACTGCCGCAGGTGGACGCCATCGATAACAAAGGGTATGCTATTGTTGTCGGGTTGCTTGAAGAAGCGGGTGAGCTGGGCCTGTTAGGGGCCACCCTTCCCGAAGCCTACGGGGGAATGGGGGTTAGCATCAATACGGAGACTATGCTGAGCGAAGAGATCGGCAAGAGTTACTCCTTTGGTGTCGCCGTTGCGGCTCATACGGGCATCGGTACCTTGCCGGTGCTGTACTTTGGCACCGAGGCCCAAAAGGCCAAGTACCTGCCGGGCATGGCTTCGGGCAAGCTCAAGGCGTCGTACTGCCTGACGGAACCCGGTTCCGGCTCGGATGCTCTGGCTGCAAAGACCCGCGCAGACCTGAACGCGGAAGGCACGCATTACCTGCTCAACGGGCAGAAAATGTGGATCACTAACTCCGGTTTTGCCGACCTGTTCATTGTATTTGCCAAAATTGACGGCGACAAATTCACCGGCTTTATCGTAGACGGCGGCACGCCTGGCATCACGCTGGGTGCGGAGGAAGACAAGATGGGCATCAAGGGATCGTCCACGCGCCAGGTGTTTTTTGAGAACGCCGCGGTGCCCGTAGAGAATGTTTTGGGCGAGATTGGCCAAGGCCATAAGATCGCTTTTAATGTGCTCAACATTGGCCGCTACAAGCTGTGTGCCATGGTTACCGGCGGCTCTAAAGCCGCATGCACCGCAGCCGTTCGCTACGCCAATGAACGCTACCAGTTCGGGGTGCCCATTGCCAGCTTTGGCGCCATCCGGCACAAGATGGCCGAAATGGCCTGTCGCATCTATGCCGCTGAATCGGCCACCTACCGCACGTCTGGCCTCATTCACCAGATGATTACCGCGCTGGAAGAAACGGGCAAGCCCCGCTACCTGGCTAAACTGGAAGCCGCCGAAGAGTACAGCATAGAATGTGCTATGCTCAAAGTTTTTGGCTCCGAAGTGCTCGATTACGTGGTGGATGAAGCCGTCCAGATTTACGGGGGAATGGGCTTTTCGGAAGAAAGTCCGGTTGCCCGCGCCTACCGCGACGCTCGCATCAACCGCATCTTTGAAGGCACCAATGAGATCAACCGCTTGCTGTCGGTGGGCATGTTGCTGAAGAAGGCCATGAAAGGTCAGCTCAACCTGCTGGGCGCGGCAACAGCCGTTCAACAGGAGCTGATGGGCATGCCCGACATGAGCAGTCCGGAGGGTGTTTTGGGCCTGGAGAAACGCACCGTTGAGCATGCCAAGAAAGCCGTATTGATGGTGGCAGGAGCGGCAGCGCAGACCTTTATGGCCAAACTGGAGAAGGAGCAGGAGATCATGATGAACCTGGCCGACATGCTCATGGAAGTCTTTGTCTGCGAAAGCACTGTTCTGCGCACGGAGAAGCTCATCCAGGCCAAGGGCGAAGCGGCTTGCAGCGACCAGATTGACATGACCCGCGTTTACCTGGAAGAAGCCAGCTACCGCATTCACCAGGCGGGCAAAAGCGCCATTTGCGGCTTTGCCGAAGGCGATATGCTCCGTATGATGCTCCTGGGCCTGAAACGCTACACCAAAACCGAACCCTACAACACCATCGCTGCACGCCGCCGCATAGCGGATCGGCTTACGGAAGCGAATCAGTACTGCTATTGAGTAACCCGAAGCAGAACCAGAAACCCGAAACTGCAAAGCCCACTTTCCCTCTCTCTTAACTTTTTTCTATGTCATCCACCACCACGGCCACTGCCCAGATTTTGCGCGGCGGCGAATTTTTGGTCAAGGACAGCCAGCCGGCTGATACGTTTATTCGCGAGGAGCTCAACGACGAGCAGCGAATGATTGCGGATACTGTGCTCCAGTTTGTCGAGACAGAAATAGCACCGAATGCGGATCGCATTGACGCGATGGAGCCCGGATTGCTGCAGGCGCTGCTGGACAAAAGCGCAGAATTAGGGCTGACCGCGATGGCCATTCCCGAAGAATACGGAGGCTACGGTAAGGATTTTATTACCAATACGTTGATTACCGAAATGACGGGCATGGGCCACAGTTTTTCGGTGTCTTTTGGGGCGCATACCGGTATCGGAACGCTCCCTATTGTTTATTACGGTAACGAAGCACAGAAGCAAAAATATTTGCCTAAGCTCGCTACCGCCGAATGGAAGGCCGCTTACTGCCTGACCGAGCCCGGCTCCGGTTCCGACGCACTCGCCGCCAAGACCCGGGCGGATTTAAGTGCTGACGGCACGCATTACCTGCTCAACGGGCAGAAGATGTGGATCACCAATGCTGGCTTTGCGGATGTGTTTATCGTCTTTGCCAAAATTGACGGCGATAAGTTTACCGGCTTCATTGTGGAGCGCAGCTGGCCTGGCCTTTCTGTGGGTGCTGAGGAGAAGAAAATGGGCATCAAGGGGTCCTCAACCCGTCAGGTATTCTTTGAGAACGTAAAAGTTCCTGTGGAGAATGTGCTCGGTGATATTGGCCAGGGCCATAAGATAGCATTTAATATCCTGAACGTCGGCCGCATTAAGCTGTGTGCAGGTGTTGTAGGCGGCGCCAAGCAAGCTGCTGCTGCGGCTGTTCGCTACGCCAATGAACGCCAGCAGTTTGGCCGGTCAATTTCAGAATTTGGCGCCATCAAGCACAAGTTGGGCGAAATGGCGGTGCGCACGTTCTCGGCGGAGTCGGCTTGTTACCGGGCAACCGCGTGGATTGACCAAAAGGAACGCACGCTGTTGGCTGAAGGGGCTGATTACGGCACCGCATTGCTGGGAGCTGCCGAAGAATATGCCATAGAATGTGCTATGCTCAAAGTCATCGGCTCTGAGACCGTCGATTACGTGGTGGACGAATTGGTGCAGGTACACGGAGGCTATGGCTACAGCGAGGAATACCCCGCTGCCCGCGCTTACCGCGACAGTCGCATCAACCGGATCTTTGAAGGCACCAATGAGATCAACCGGATGCTCACCATTGACATGATGCTTCGCCGGGCCATGAGCGGCCAGGTGGGCTTTTTGCAGGCAGCCATGGGGGTGCAGCAGGAGTTAATGGGCATGCCCGATCTGAGCGCGGATAGTTCCGAGCCTTTTGCAGCCGAAACTGCTGCCGTGAGCGGCTTTAAGAAAGCTTGTCTGGCGGTTGTGGGTTTTGCAGGCCAGAAATTGGGCAAGCGGCTGGCTGCTGAGCAGGAACTCCTGCTTTGGATGGCCGATATGCTCAACGATACTTTTGTGGCCGAGTCCACGCTGCTGCGCGTGCGCAAATTGGTGGAGAGCGGCCAGGAGCCTGCGGATGGTCCGCGCGTGGCCATTGCCCGCTTGTTTATCCACGATGCCACAGAGCGCATTCGCGTGAACGGAAACAAAGTAGTGACAGCCTTTGCCGAAGGCGACGAAGCGCGTATGTTGCTGTTGGCGCTCAAGCGTTTTAGCAAGTACCCGCCCATGGACACCGTTCGCGCCCGCCGCGCCGTGGCTCAGGCCATGATTGATGCCAACGGTTACGTGTACTAACCCGCAGGGTTAAGTTTCCGCGCTTTCGCCGTTGGCTTCTTCTTCGTGTTGCGCTGTTGCTGCATCAGAAGATCCCGCTATGCGATTGGACAGCGCTTCAACGTAGTGCCAGTTTTCCTTAATGAAGGGAATGGCCACTTTTTCTATGGCAAGCGCTGCCAGAAACACCTTGACATTTCGCTTTCTGCTGAATACCGTGCCCAGGAGCAGATTTACCCCGAAGGTGACCCCAATTTTGGCCAGGTCAATTTTCACTTGCTGGTCTTGGCTGAGTTTATGGATGGAGGACTTAACGATTTGCACCGGATTGACCGATTGGATCAAGTCCTGAAAAACATCTTTCAAAGTTTCTTCTTCCTGTACTTTCTTTTGTTGAAGTTCCAGAACGCGCAGACGCAATTCGGCAGGGGTATAGTTTGAACCGTCTTCCATAGCGATATAGTTTGATAGGGTGCCAGAACATCTACTGCTGCACCAACAATTCATGAAGGATTTTATCCCGAATGGTCTTTTCTACAATCCGTTTTCTGAAAAGGAACAAGACACCTGCCAGGAGCAGGTAAAATCCGCTTACCAGGGCGAATCCGGCAAAAATGTCCCCAAACAACTGGCCAAAGTAGAAACTTGCTCCAATGCTCAGTAGCGCAAGCGCAAGCAATCCAAACACAGCAATGACGACGCCGCTGAAGATTGCTGTTCCGATGACGGAGCCGCGCTCAACGATTTCCAATTTTGCCAGTTCCAGGTTGGTTTGGATATAGCCTCTGAGAACTTCCGTAAATTCTTTAGGTTCCTGTGATGCTGACATAATGGTAACTTTTGGAGTAATGGCGGATAGGCAATTTAATAAAAAGAACTTCCGGATGGGCAGTCTCCGGAAGTTTGGGGTGAGATTGTGGCACGCGGATCGACCGTTTTAGGGGCTGATCGTGCGCAACTAACCTTAACGGAATGAATAGCAATGCGCTTTGATCCCTATCCAAAGCAAAAGGGTTATTGCAGATTGTCCACCTTCTGTTTTGCTGCCTGGGTGTATTCATTCACCTTTGACTTGGCAGCCTTTTCCAGTTGTTCCGCTTCATGGCGAAGGGCGTTTATCTGATCTTTAACCGTTGAGGTCAAGTTCTCGGCAGCATCCTCTGCTCCCTTCATGAGGCGTTTGCGGGTTTTTTTGCCTTTTTCGGGAGCAAATAGCATACCTACTACGGCTCCAACGGCCACCCCAACCAGTGCAGCACCGATGATTTGTGCGGTGTGCTTTGAATTTTCCATGATTTTAGTTTTTTAAACGGTTATACAATTCTTCCCCCGCGAATAACCCTAAGCAGAATGGCTATCACGGCTATTACGAGCAGAATGTGAATGATGCTGCCAGCACTGTACGCAAAGAACCCGAGGGCCCAAACGATGACCAGCACAACGGCAACGAGATACAATATATTACCCATCTTGTAAGTATTTAGGATTAGAAATTGTGAAAAAGTCCGACGATCGCTTATTTGTTGACGTTGTCTGACCCCAGATCCTTGAAGGCTTCTTCGAAGCTGTTCAAATCATGGTTAAATTCACTTTTGAACTTTTCCCAATCTGATGGCTCTTTTTCATACGTGATCAAGCGCAGCCGCAGATCGGCGTTTTTTGCCTGGAGCGTTTCTATTCTGTTTGCCCGCATGTTGTCTAACGGTGCATCGCCACCGGTTTCTGCAAGCTTGCTTTTCAACTCAGCGATTCGCTCCTCATTGGCCTCAATTTTATCGATCGCACTTTTTCGAAACGCTGCGTATTCGGGATGCACCTGGATGGTGACAACACGTTTATCGTCGCCGTTTTTGTCTGTTGCGTCGTTTTGGGATTGTGGATTGGATTCGCAGGCACTCAGCAAACTGCCGAGAGCAAGGACCAGGAGTGCGCTTCTACTGCTAGCTAACACGTTCATGATTGAAATATTTTAGGTGATAAGTTTTTTGCTGCGTTGGGAGACCAGCATTTGATAGAGGTCTTGCAAACTTCATACCTTATCCATGAATCTTCCCTAAATTTAAAATTACTTATGGTGTAAAACATGAAAAATCAATCCATCCAAACGACGAACAAAGCGGCCCGAAACCTCTGCATACACTGCAATGCATGCACTTTTAGGCACACGCGGTTTTCAGCGTAAAATTTTTGGCAAACTAATTTAATGCCGGCCAACCTCCATCAGCAGAGTAGCGTTTTCTGTTGCATTTTGCAGAAAGCTGTCGCATAATACAAGGTAAAAAGCGATTATTTGATCCAATTTTCCAGCAAAGCCCCAACCCCATAAGCAACTGCTGCGGCAAGTGCGCCGAGCAGCAGGCTTTCTAAAACCCCGCGCAAACGACTGGTTTGGGTCACGTAGCTCTTTAACCAGCCAATGACAATAAAACCAATGGACGTAAGCAACCCTGCTGACGCAAAGAGCGGGTAAGGGAAATTGCCGTATAGGTAGTCCCAGGCGTAAAAGGAGAGGGGAACTACCCCTATCATAAGAAAAGATACGTAGGTAACGGCCCCTATGGCAATCGGGCTGCGTGTTTCGCGAATCATCTCCAGCTCCTCTTTCATCATTACATCCACCCAGCGGTCGCGATCCGCAGTAATAACCGCGACGACTTGTTCAAGCAGTTCCCCTTCAAAGCCCTTGGCCCGGTAAATCTGCCTGATTTCTTCACGCTCGGTTTCCTGCATGTTGTCCACCTCCCAATATTCGATGCGGCGGTGTTTGTGGTAATTGTCCAGTTCGCTTTTGTGGCTCAGGTAACTGCCCACGGACATAGAAAAACCGTCCGCCAACAGATTGGCAAAACCGAGAATGATGATCACATCGGACCCAAGATTAGCCCCGGCAGCTCCGGCTACCACGGCAAACGTGGTTACGCTACCGTCAATTCCCCCGTAAACAAACTCCCCTAAATAGTGCTGGAAGCGCTGAAAGCGCCTGCTGGGTTGGTGCAGTTTGTCTTCGGCAAATGTGGGCTTAGATTGTTCGGCCTGGTCCATTTTGGGGCTAACTTGCTCGGCGGTTAAACCGCATAACGCGGCTGCAAAGCCCGGAACAATTCAGGGAACTGTCCACCGCGGCCATGCAGCAGAAAGGTACATCATTCGCGCCGCTTGTGCCTGGGGGAACGGAAACCTTATCTTTGGCAGGCCGCTGACCAAGCGCTGGCTCGTAGCAGGCCATCCGCTGGCTGTGTACAGGCCATCCGCTGGGTGCGCACAGGCCATCGGCTGGCTATTCAGGTTGCCTTGAACAAAGCATGGACCACAAGCCCTCCATTCAAAGCCTTTTGTTGCGCGCTTTGGCTTCTGCGGCACTGTTGAGCCTTGCCTGGCCACCCCTTCCCTTTGCCTTTCTGCTTTTTCTGGCCTGGGTGCCGCTGCTGCAGGCCCTGGATACCATACTGGCCACGAGGGAAGGGCTTCGCGTCTACCGGGCAACCTGGTTGCTGGCGTTTGTCACCTTTTTGGTTTGGAACGGGCTGACCACTTGGTGGGTGGCCAAAGCCACGCTGGGCGGTGGCCTGTTTGCCATCGTGGTCAACAGCTTTTTGATGAGCCTGCCCATCATGGTGTATGTGGCTGCCCGGCGCTACCTGGGCAATATGGCCAGTTACATGACGCTGATCAGTGCGTGGTTGACCTTTGAATACCTGCACATGCGCTGGGAACTCACCTGGCCCTGGCTCACCCTCGGCAACGGTTTTGCCGAACACCCGGCCTGGGTGCAATGGTACGACTGGACGGGGGCACTCGGCGGCAGTTTATGGATTTTGGTGGTTAACATAACCATTTATCGCGAATTGCGCCGGCTGGCGTCGTATGCCCTGGGCCTATCGGGGCGCTATGAAAGCACGGCGCGGCAACGCAGCAGCTTGGCGCTGGTGCTTGCGGCAGCCCGGCCCGCTTTGTTCATTGCATTGCCCCTGGGGCTGTCGCTGGTGCTTTACGCCCGCTGCGATCCCAATGTGGGCACGCCGGTGCAGGTAGCCGTGTTGCAAACCAATTACGATCCGCATACCGAAAAATTTGCGCTCGGTCCTGAGCAGATTCTGGGCGAAATGCTGGCGCAGAGTGAGCAAGCCCTTCACGATTCGCTGGATTACCTGGTCTGGCCTGAGACTGCTCTGACCAACAACATTGATCTGGCTGCGCTGGACCGCCACCCTTCGCTCAAAAAAATTCGGGGCATCCTGGAGCCTTATCCCGACCTGCGGTTGATCGCAGGCATTAACGGCTACTACCGCTACAATGACGAAGCTTCTGCTCCCGAAGGCGCAAGGGCCTACGACTTTCCCAGTGGAAACCGCGTTTGGATTACGGCCTACAACAGCGCTGTGCAACTGAACAGCAACGGCGAGACCCAAGTGTACAACAAGGGCATTTTGGTTCCCGGCCCGGAATGCTATCCTTACTATGACCAGTTGAAATGGCTCAACAACGTGGTTCCAGGCCTGGAGGACTACATGGGCAATTTGTCGCGCTCACCCTATCGCAGCAGTTTCTGGACGCACACGCCTGGCGGCGACTCTCTGGCTGTAGCCCCGGCCATCTGCTATGAATCCATCTTTGGCGAATACGTGACGGGCTGGACCAACGGCGGTGCCGGCTTGTTGTTTGTGGTCACCAACGACGGCTGGTGGGGCAATACGGCCGGGCGAAAACAGCACCTGGCCTATGCGCGGCTTCGCGCCATTGAGAACAGGCGATGGGTGGCCCGCAGCGCCAATACCGGCATTTCGTGTTTCATCAATCAGCGCGGCGATGTTGTGGCTGAAGCAGGCTACGATCGCCAGGTGGTGCTGGAGCACACGATGTACGCCAACCATGAAGTGACGCCTTATATGAAGCAAGGTGATCTTATCGGGCGAACGGCAGGTTGGGTAGTGGCAGGCTTAGCGCTGCTGACGCTGGTCAGTCGTCTGACCGGTGGAATGGCCAAGCGCCCCTGAGGCTTGCGGCGGGATTTCTGTTTTATGCCGCAACACAGAAGCGATGGGAATCATCAAGGAACCAAAAGGTGTCAATAAAAACATTTTATCCTAAAAACAGACTGGAATGGCGTGAGTGGTTGCAAAAAAACCACGACAAAGAACAATCAGTTTGGTTAATTTATTATAAAAAGAAGTCAAACAATGCATCAATTGTTTATAGCGATGCAGTTGATGAAGCACTTTGTTTTGGGTGGATAGACAGCAAATCAAAGCCGTTAGACGATAAGAAATACATGCAATATTTTAGTAAGCGTAAAGTAAAAAGCGTTTGGTCAAAAGTAAACAAAGAAACAGTAGAGCGCTTGATCAGCGAAGGACTAATGACCAAAGCAGGTTTTGATATAATTGAAATAGCCAAATTGAATGGTTCCTGGACAATTTTAGACGAAGCGGAAGCCTTCGTCATACCTAAAGATTTGGACGAAAATTTTGCAAGGCGTCCAAAAGCAAAAGCATACTTTTTAAGTTTAAGTAATTCCGATAGAAGAAATATACTACAATGGCTTACTCTTGCAAAGCGAGAGGAAACAAGGCAGAAACGGATTAACGAAATTGTGGAGCTTGCAACCCAAAATTTAAAGCCAAAACAATTCCGTGGACAGAAAAAATAGCCTTAACCAAAACTCAACATTAAAGGTAGTTTAACTATTTCCGTAAGTCATTATTTTCTATGCATAACATTATAGATAATATGGATAATGTTTTTTATGCAGCTGAGCGCGCCGTTGCGCAAACCGGCCAGTGGATTGCCGCTCAGGCTGGAACGCTCTCTTCAGCTCAGGTGCACACCAAGGGCCGCGCCGACTTTGCCACCGATACCGACCTGGGCGCCGAGCGAATGTTGGTGGAGGCATTGAAACCCCTTCTGCCCGACGCAGCTTTTCTGACTGAAGAGAAAACGGTGCACCAAGCGCAAGCCCCCTTTCGCTGGATCATTGATCCCATTGACGGCACCACCAACTTTCTGCACGGGCTGCCCTGCTACTCGGTGAGTGTTGCGCTGGAGGAACGGGGGCAATTGCTCTGGGGCTGTGTGTACGAGATAACCCGGCAGGAATGCTTTACCGCCATTCGCGGCCGGGGAGCGCTGCTTAACGGCTCACCGATTCACGTCAGCCGCTGTGCGCAGTTGAATGATGCCCTGATCGCCACCGGTTTTCCCTATGGCCGCCCTGATTGGCTGATGCCCTATATGGCGCTGGCCGGCCAGGTGCAAGGCAGTTGCCACGGCATCCGCCGCTTTGGTTCCGCCGCCGTTGATCTTGCTTATACCGCATGTGGCCGGGTGGACGGCTATTACGAATACAAGCTCAACCCCTGGGACTGCGCCGCCGGTGTGCTGCTGGTTCGCGAAGCCGGAGGCGTGGTGCAACCCTTTGTTCCCGGCGATGATCCCGTTTTTGGCGCCGGCCTCATCAGCGGAACTGCGGCAGTTGTGGAGGCTTTGGAAGCGTTGATTGCGGAGCATTGGATACAATGAAGCCGCCTTGGAACGGGTTCAAGTGCGCTTGGGTGAGCGTGCGCAACTGGTCAAATGGATCGTTGCCGATGCGGCTAACGTTGAACCCACTGAAAGCTATGACTTGTGGCATGATCGGGCAGCCTTCCATTTTCTGACGGAGCAGGAAGACATTGTTCATTATGTCGAAGCGCTGTCCGGCCACGTTCGGCCTGGTGGGGCAGTCATTATGGGCACATTTTCTGAAAATGGTCCAGACAAGTGCAGTGGCTTAACCATCCGCAAGTACTCGGAAGAGTCGCTTTCACTTGTCTTATCTCACTACTTGAATAAAATCAGATGCATCACAGTTGACCACCACACGCCTTTCAACACCACACAAAGTTTTCTCTTTTGTGGGTTTAGGAAGCCGATGTAGGGCTGTCCGTGCAGCGGGAGAAAGGCCGCAGCCGTCTAGTTTGCGATTTTGTCCTAATCTTGCAAGCTGATTAACTGTTCAATGGACCGTTCTTTTCGTATGATAGCAAGCACTTTGAAGGCTTTGCTGCTTATCTCCTGGTGGATCGCCGCAATGCCCTTCGCGGGAAAAGCTCAGCGCGTATTATCCGAGTCCGAAGCGATAACGCTTTACTTGCAGGCATCACCGCAGCTTAGCGCATCTCAATTGCTTGTGCAACAACGTAAGCAATTACAGGGAAGTCAGTTTAATTTGAACAATCCCGAGTTGCTGCTGGAAAGCCCCACTGGCGAGTTCTACACTCTAGGGGTGCAGCAGTCTTTTATGAACCCGGCTGTTTATGCCCGGCAAGGCCAACTGGCGCGGGTGCAAACTGCTCAGTCTGAAAGCTACGCGGCGCTCACGGAGCTGGATGTTATCCGCAAGGCAAGAGAGGCCTATCTGGCGTTGCAGTATGCCCGCAATCGCGCAAAACTCTTGCAGGCGCAGGACAGCGTTTTCGCCTTGATTGCAGCCTTTTCTCAACGTCAGTTCCAGGCCGGGGAGCGCGATTATCTGCAAAAACTTTATACGGAACTTAAGGCAGCGGAGTTGAACAGAGCTTTAGCAGAAGCGAGGAGCGACGAAGCGGTAGCGCATCGCAGGTTGCAACTGTACACGGGTATAGACGATAGCCTTGTGTTAGCACCATTGGCCCGCAATCCCATGATTCAGGAGGTTCAGACCAGCCTGCAGGACAGTGCGAATCGGTCGCTGACCCCGGCCCTTCAGTATGTGTTAAGTGGGCAGCAAGTGGCCGAAAAGGCGTTTCTTTTAGAAAAGAGCAAGGTGCTTCCGGGAATAACGCTGGGTTACATGAATCAGGGCGATGCTTCCACTCCCGTTCCTTTGCGCTGGAACGTTGGTGTAGATATCCCAATCTGGTTTTGGCAGTATAACGCCTCTATTCAGGCGGCAAAAACGGAGCAGAAAATTGCCTACGAAGCTATTCGAACAGAGGAAATTGAATTCATGCAAGCTTTCGAAGAAATCATAGGTTCTATTCAAAAATATGCGAAGTCATTAGATTATTTTGACTCGGCAGGATTGGATCAGGTCGATGAACTGGTCGAAACAGCGTTGCGCATGTACCAGGCGGGCCAAACGGATGCCGTTGATTTTCTTCGGTCTCTTAGCGATGCCTTCCAAATCCAAATGGACTATGCAACGCTGCTTTTAGCTTACAACCAATCTGTCATTGAGCTTCAGCATTTAACGGGCACAAGATGAAGAGGGAAACTATTAAACAACTACTGATAGGTAAGTTATTGCTGACGGGCTTTTTGCTGTTGGCGGGATTCCCGTCGCATCTCCAGGCTTCCGGTGGCGATGATCATACTCATGGCGAGGAGGAGGCGCCCAAGGCCACGGCTGGGCCGGCTTACTTTTCCACAGAATCGTCGTCGGATCGCTACGAGTTGCTGTTGCGCTATGAACCCATTCAAATCGGGCAACCGTCCGTGATGACGTTGTTTGTCAGTGAGTATACGACCAACAAGCCCGTTGACGCGGCCACGATTGCGGTCAGCGTGCGCGAAGATGCTGCATTGACGTTCAGTGTTCAGCAAACGGGGGAGGGCACGTATTCGGTTGAAGGCGCGTTTCCCAACGATACCGCGTATTCATTTTTGGTTCAAATAAACAGTTCCCTCGGGCCTGATCTGATGGTTTTGCCCAACATCCTGGCCGGCAAGCGGTTGACGGATGAACCGGCCCACGATCACCATTGGTACAATGGTCAGGCCATGATCTGGGTAGGCCTGCTGCTTGCGTTAGGGCTGGGTGTGGCGGGGGGCGTGCTTTTTCAGCAGCGCAGAACCGCTAAAGGTCGGGCGTTAATGAGCCTGATCTTGCTTGCCGTTTATACGGTCGGTCCGATCGGCCAGATCGCCGCCCATGGCGATGAAGACCACGGTACCAGTGTTTCTCCCCAGGCCGCTACCGGCAACATCGTGCAGGTGCCCAAGGAGACGCAGTTTCTTTTTGAACTCTTTACCAGTCCATTGGAGCGCGGTGGATTTGCAGAAAGCACCAAACTTTTCGGAACCATTGTGCCCAGCAGCGATGGCAAAGCTGAAGTTACCTCCGCCCAGCCGGGTCAGATTCTTGACGTCTCCGTGTTTGTGGGGCAACAGGTTAAGGCGGGTCAGCCTTTGGCGATGGTGGAGCAATCCGTAGACGCGGGAACCCAGGTCAGCCTTGCCGCCGATAGGAATGCGCTTACGGCAGAAGTGGCCGCTGCTCAAAAAGAGGTCGATCGTCTGTTAACCATAAAGGATATAGCCGCGCGAAAAGACATCGACGAAGCGGAAGCTCGTTTACAGCGGGCACAGAGCAATTTGCGGCTCCTTTCCGGTAATACGGCCCGAACGATGGTCTTGAAATCGCCCATCAATGGCGTGGTGGCTCCTTTCAGTTTGACCAAGGGATCAACGGTTAACCCAGGTCAAACGTTGTTTACTATTACCGACTTGTCAGAAGTTTATGTCGAAGCGCAGGTTTATGATCGCGATGTCGCCGCGCTTCAACTTAGTGACCGGTACACCATAGAATGTGTCAACGACAATCACAAATCCAGCCTGGTTACGTTGTTGTCGATGGCGCAGGAAATCAACCCCAGCAACCAGACGCAGAAAGTGCTTTTTGCCCTGAACAATCCGGACAACGAATTTAAAATTGGGGAGTTTGTCAACATTCGCGCGTTGAGCAGCACTCCCAACCAGGACTTATCCCTGCCCAATTCAGCGATAACAGAAATCAATGGAAAGCCGGTGGTTTTTATTAAAGAGTCAGCGGAGCAATTTTCGTTGAGCTATGTTCAATTGGGCCAGAATAACGGCACGCACACGCGTATTCTCAAAGGGGTGGAAGAAGGTCAGCGGGTAGTGGTCAATTCCAGTTATCAGATCAAAATGATTCATCTCAATCAATAATAAATAGTATGTATAGTATAAAGTATGGTTGTAGTTTTTGCTTAATCGGACTATTAAGTGTAGCCACAGCGTTGATGCTGACTTCTTGTCAGCCGGGTGATGGAGGGCAAGGCAAAGCAGCCCACAATCAAGAAGAGGTTCACCTGGATGAGCACCATGACGGTGAGCACGTACACAACCATGATTATGCGTGTCCTATGCACCCTGAGGTAACCGGCCACGAAGGCGAAAAATGTTCCAAGTGTGGGATGCCTTTAGAGCCCTCCTCCGGGTCTGCTGCGGATAGCCAGTTTTCGATGGAAATGAAAACGCAGCCCACGTCGCCGGAAGCGGGCAAAGCCACCGTGCTTGTTTTGCGACCCATGAATGTGCGACAAGGCAATGAGCCCGTTCCGCTCCAGGTAGAGCACGAGAAAAAGATTCATTTAATTCTTGTTTCGGAGGATTTGTCGTGGTTTGACCACGTTCACCCGGAATATCAGCAGGACGGTTCGTACACGGTTGAGGTTAACTTCCCGTTCAGCGGCTCCTTCCACGCTTACGCAGAATACAGACCTTATGGTCAGTCCGTTCAAACGGAGAATGTCAACATTGCTGTGACGGGCAAAGCCGCTACAGCGGTTCCAGCTAAAAATTCGGGTCTCCAGGCCAAGTCAGGGCCATTTAGCATTGTTCTTACTCAGGAGGAATCGGGACTGAAGTCAAACCAGGCGGTTCATGTAAATGCCGTTTTTTCGCGCGATGGAAAAAAGTATGACATCAATAATCTGGGAAACTACCTGGGCGCAAAAGCCCACGTGATAGCCATTCATGAAGAGACGTCGGCTTTCTTGCACCTGCATCCTGAAGTAGAAGGTCAGGTGCTGCACGTTCAAACCGTCTTCCCAGAACCTGGTAAGTACCGCACCTGGTTGCAGTTTATGGATGGAAGTATCCTAAGGACGGTCGATTTTACGCTGCAGGTTCAGCAGGGAACGGGAACGGAGGGCAATATGGACGACGCTGATCATGGTCATTCTCATTAACAGAAGTTTCACTCAAGAACAGTCCTCCTACAGAATAGCCCACCTTATGAACAGCCCTTCGGTATGTTGGATAGACTGATAAAATTTTCGTTAGAGAATAGGCTGTTTATTGTTGCGGTGGCAGCACTGCTGCTGGTTTATGGTATTGTCACTATCATCAGCCTGCCCGTGGACGTACTGCCGGATTTGAACAGACCGCGCGTCACCATTTTTCTGGAGGCCAACGGTATGGCCCCGGAGGAGATTGAGAATCAGGTAGTGTTGCCTGTCGAGACTGCCCTGAACGGGGCACCTGATGTGGAAGCGGTGCGCAGTACTTCCTCTGTTGGCATTGGGATGGTTTTTGTGGAGTTTGATTGGAATACCGACGTCTACCTCGCCAGGCAACTGGTGGCCGAAAAGCTGCAGACGGTACCGTTGCCAGAGGGCATCACCCCGGTCATGGGCCCCATCAGCTCCGTCATGGGGCAGATCATGATGGTGGGCATCACCAGTGACAGCACTTCCCCGGCTGATCTGAGAACCCTGGCCGATTTTACCATCCGGCGCCGGCTCATGAGCATTGACGGGGTTGCCCAGGTCATCGCCATCGGAGGGGAGCGACTCCAATACCAGGTGCTGGTTTCGGCGGCCAAGCTCAAGCAATTTAACCTCTCCATCGACAATGTGGACGAAGCGCTTTCCCTAACCAACCAGAACAGCACGGGC
Organism: Bacteroidota bacterium; assembly: GCA_016124275.1. Classification (GTDB taxonomy): domain Bacteria; phylum Bacteroidota; class Bacteroidia; order Chitinophagales; family BACL12; genus WGOA01. Next base: position 12,870 of record WGOA01000003.1, on the reverse strand, counting down.
GGATTCTTTGACCAGTACGGATCGGAGGTGGTGATCCGGAACATTGGCAGGGCGCAGTCGCTCAGTGACCTGGAGAAAACGGTGGTTTCCAACCGAGACGGCCTGCCCGTCCTGCTTTCGCAGGTGGCGGAAGTGCGCTTTGGTGCAGCACAAAAGCGTGGCGATGCCAGCATCAATGGCAACCCTGCCGTCGTTCTGACCATCGAAAAGCAGCCTGGCGCCAATACCGTATCGCTCACCGAGCAGGTTGAAATGGCGCTGGCGGAACTCCAGGGTACCTTGCCTGAGGATGTAGTGTTGAATGCCAAGATTTTCCAACAGCGAAACTTCATTGATGCCTCCCTGACCAACGTAGAGCATGCTCTACGCGATGGTTTTATCATGGTTGTTCTTGTGTTGTTTCTGTTTCTGCTGAACTTCAGAACCACTATAATAACCCTTACGGCAATACCCCTTTCTATTGTCATTACCGCTATCGTTTTCAAGCTATTTGGTTTCAGCATTAACACCCTGACGTTGGGTGGCCTGGCCATTGCCATCGGAGAATTGGTGGATGATGCTATCGTAGACGTCGAAAATGTATTTCGAAGAATTCGCGAGAATCGGCAACTGGATGCGCCAAAACCCCTCCTTCAGGTGGTTTACAACGCCAGCCGCGAGGTAAGGAATTCTATTGTCTATGCTACCATTATTGTAGTTATGGTCTTTATTCCGCTGTTTTACATGCAGGGAATTGAAGGCCGGATTTTTGCTCCTTTGGGCGTAGCGTACATCGTTTCCATTGTATCTTCTTTACTGGTATCTATTACAGTAACCCCGGTCCTGTGCTCTTATCTGCTCGGCAGAGCTGGCCATAACCAGGATAAGGAAAGCATCCTGGTTCGCTTCCTTAAGCGGCATGAAACTAAGTTGTTGCACTGGGGCCTGGCCCGACCAAAGCGGGTTATGGGTGGGGTTGTGCTGGCAATTGCGGCTGCCATTTCGCTGATCCCATTTTTTGGCACCGAATTTTTACCGCCCTTCAACGAAGGGTCCTTCACGATAAATCTCTCCACACCTGCGGGTACTTCGCTTGAAGAAAGCAACAAAATCGGCACGCTGGCAGAAAAACTGATGCTGGAAGTTCCGGAAGTGGAGTTTGTGAGCCGCAGAACGGGACGGGCAGAATTAGATGAACATGTCGAGCCTGTATCCAATTCCGAAATTGACGTTCAGTTAAGGGCAGATACCAAGCGGAGCCGCGATGCCATTGTGGAAGATATTCGAACCAAACTGGACATCCTGAAAGGGGTATCCGTCAATGTCGGTCAACCCATTTCCCACCGTTTGGATCACCTGCTTTCAGGCGTTCGGGCCCAGGTGGCCATAAAGCTCTTTGGTACCGATTTGAGCGAATTGCGCCTGAAGGCTGGCGAGATTGCTACCGTTGTATCGAACGTACCCGGGGTAGTGGATGTACAGGTTGAGAAGCAGGTCATGGTGCCTCAAATGACCGTCCAGATTGACCGGGATGCCCTGCAGCGTTATGGGTTGCAGGCAGGAAAAGTAGCCCGTGATTTGGAAATCTTTCTGAACGGAAAAGTTACCGGCCAAATTCTAGACGACAGCAAATCCTTTGATATCCTGCTCCGCACCACCGATGAGGAGCGGACCAATATTGATGCTATACGCAATACGCTCATTGACGCCCCCGATGGAACCTTGATACCGCTGCAACAGGTAGCGCGAATTGAATACACAACGTCCATCAACAGCATCATGCACGAAAACTCGCAGCGGAAAATTGGCGTGAGCTGTAATGTTCAGGGCCAGGATTTGGGCACCACGGTACAGGAAATAGAGCAGGCTATTTCTGAACAGGTAGCCCTTTCACAAGGGTATTACATTGAGTATGGAGGACAATTCGAAAGTCAGCAATCCGCAACAAAACTTATCTTTTGGTTGAGTGCCATTGCGGTCATTGGAATATTTCTGGTTTTGTACACGCATTTTAAATCTGTGGCCTTTACCCTGCAGATTATGTTGAACATCCCCCTGGCCCTAATTGGCAGTGTAGTGGCTGTCTGGCTCACCGGCGGTACTTTCTCCGTAGCCACCCTCGTAGGGTTTATTACGCTCACCGGAATTGCCACACGGAACGGCATTATGATGATCTCGCATTATATTCATCTGGTCAAGGAAGAAGGCGAAGTTTTTGGGCTGCCCATGATCATTCGCGGCACCCTGGAGCGCATGGTTCCCGTTTTGATGACCGCCCTGGTTGCCGCCTTAGCGCTCATTCCGCTGACCCTGGATCCTCAAGCATCCGGCAAAGAAATCCTCTACCCCGTCGCTACCGTTATTCTGGGCGGCCTGATCAGCAGCACCCTGCTGGACATGATCGTAACCCCTGTCGTGTTTTACATGTTCGGTAGAGAATCGTTGGAGCGCATCACAGAGCCCGCAAGTGCTGGTTTGCAAGATTAGGGAGTAGTTGTTGACCGTCACACCTCCAGCACGTCTTCCAGCAAGCCTGACCAACTGTGCGCCTGTGGCCCCGCTGCCGGACGCACGGAAACCGGAATGCCTGTCAGATGCACCATGCCCGACAACGGATCAACGCCCTCCGGCCCATCGGCTGCCAGAATGTTCACGTTAACGCCGCGCGTCTGCCGCGCCACGCTCAACTGCGTGCTCTGATGTCCCCAACCATGCGGAAGCGCCACAACGCCGGGCATTAAATCCGCGAGCGTCTTTAGGTTCAAGCGAACTGTTCCTGTTTGCGACGAAACGTCCACCAAATCACCGTCCTGCACCCCAATGCGCGCAAGGTCATTCGGATGCACGTACAGGTAATTTGTGGCCCGCGATCCCTCCACAAAGCCTTCATAATTATGCGTCCACGAGTTATGCGTGGTCACGTGCCGCTTTGATATCAGGCGAAAGGGACGCTCGTGGTCCTGCCGCTGCAACGCTTGGGCATGTTGGTCCAGGTTGCGAACCGCCTGCGCCAACACCTCCGGCGCCAGGTTGATTTTGCCATCCGGGGTGGTGACGCGGCTTTTGGGGGCGCCTTTTGTTCCGCCGTTGGCACGCTTGGCACTTGGCGCGCCCTCTGTGCTTCCCGCAACCTCTTCACCCTCCTGCGCTACCCCCAGGAAACTGCCCACTTCATGATCCGGTCGTAACCAACCGTGGCGGTGCTTTAACAATTTGCCAAAGCCCGGCTGGCCGGTAAGGCGCAGCAACCCGTTCAATAAGAATTCTTGTGGTACTGAGGGTTGCTCCTGACCTTCCCCCCGAATTTTCTGCCGCAAGCGGTGCACGCCCCTCGCACTTTCAAAGAAACGCTGCGCTACCGCGGAGCCAAACAAGTTGACGCCACTGGCCCGACAGAGGTCCAGGTAGATGGTGGCTTCGTCGCGCTGCTCGCCTTGCGGGCGCAGTACGCGTTTGGTGGCTTGCAGATAAGGTTTGGCCTGCAGCCCGAGCATCAGCGGAAAAATGAACGGCAAATCCGGGCGCTCCAGCGGCGCGGTGCACGGCAGCATGTAATGCGCCAGCGAGCCCGTTTCATTGGGAAGGATATCCAGCGTGACCAGCAATTCCAATTCCTGGAAGGCCTTGCGCAAGCGGTTGCTGTTGGCCATGGTGATGAGCGGGTTGCCACCCGTCACAAACAATGCCCGCACTTGTTTCGGACCCGGCGTCAGGATTTCATCGGCCAGCACTCCGCCGGGAAAAGCGTCGTTGGTGGAGCCGAAATCGCCGATTCTGCTGCGGTCGTCGCGGAGCAGGACACCGTTTTTCGCCCCAAATTTGGCAAAGTCAATGACGCCCATGCCCACCAGCGTGCCCCCGCGGCGGTCAAGATTGCCGCTCACGGCGTTGATGACCTCCTGCAGGTAAAACGCCAGCGTGCCCTGTCCACCCATGTTCACGCCCGTTGAGCTGTACAGCGCGGCCCCGTTGGCGCCGGCATAGTGGCGCACCATTTGGCGCAACACCTCCGGATTGATGCCGGTAAGTTCTGCCGTGCGTTCGGCCGGCCAGGGTTGTGCCAAGGCCAAGGCTTCATCAAGCCCGTTCATGTAGCGAAGGGCGCGGTCGCGGTTCACGCCGTTTTGCGCAATCAGCTCGTGGAGAAAACTGAGAAAGAAGTAAACATCTGTTCCCGGTTTAATGAACACATGTTCACCCGCGGTTTTGGCTGTTTCCGTTTTCCGCGGATCCACGACATATACTTTGCTACCCCGCGCAACCATTTCTTTCAGGTGCGCCACCGGATTGGGCACTTGCAGAAAACTCCATTTAGACACTACCGGATTGGCTCCGACAATAATCAAACATTCGGTGTGGTGCAAATCCGGAAAAGGCTGGGTGAAAGGAAAACCATAAATATGGCGGGCCGCTGCAAATTTGTTGGAGCAGTCCTGCGTGGCTGACGCATACATGCTTTTGGACCCCACCGCCGTCATAAAACCTTGCGCAAATACAGGGTGCAGCACACCAAAACCAGCCGCGGTGCCCACGTACATGGCCACCGCATCCGGGTGGTGATCGCCGCGAATTTGCCTGACCTTTTCACCAATTCCCCCGAGGGCGTCTTCCCAGCTAACCCGCTTCCAGGTCTTACCCACGCGCTTCATCGGATACTGGAGCCGATCCGGCGAAGAGAAAAGGTGGTGTTGCTTCAACCCCTTTGGACACCCAAAACCCCGTGTGGCCACGTGTTCGGCATCAGGTCTGATAGCCACAACCTTATTGTCTTTAACGTCAACCTCCAGGCCGCACAGGGATTCACAAATTCGACAGAAGGTATGGTGGGTTTGAGGTTCCATTCGGGCAAAAGTAATTATTAGCTGCCTTTTAGTTTTTCTCCTTTAGCCGACAATTGAGCGAGTTGGTCTATTCTGGAAGCCCTGGTTTTTTCCGTTTTTGCCAGTTTGATCCATCGCAGGACAAAGCGTTTACTGGAATCATTGAGGCAATCAAAAAAATGAGCAGCGGTATCATACCTGGCCAGCGCCTCTTTTAAGTCTTGTGGTACAACCAAATTGTCCACATCGTTCATGAAGTCCCACAATCCTTTTTGTTTGGAGGCCTCGATGGCTCGTGCGCCGGCGTTCTGCATTTTGCCTTCCTTAATCAATTTTGACGCCCGGTCTTTATAGGTCTTAGCCCAGTGTTCGGCTTTTCTTGGCGAAATGAGCTGCATGGTTCGGTGATTATCTAACTTTCTTCTGATGCCATCAATCCAGCCAAAGCAAAGTAACTGATCGAGTATATCGCTTGTGTATAGGTATTTATCGGGTACACTAATTTTGAAGGTAACTAACCATATGCTTCCTGTTTGTTGATGATTGTTTTCCAGCCATAACCATAGTTCTTCTTTTGAATGCACTTCGACTTGTTCGAAATTCTCCGTTTTGATCATCTGGTTTGCTTAAAATTCCCCTTTAACCAGCACACTTCTCATTTGTCGTTCATCGGCTTGCACCTGAAGTACGTAGACACCCGGCGTCAGCTTAAGTGTTTCAGCAGGCAAGGACTCCTGAAACACGCCACCGGCAAAGTGACCATAGCTTCGCTGCCAGACCGTGACGCCTTGACCATTGATCAGGCTCAGGCTCATGGAGGAAACTGGGGGAAGTTCCACGCGCCAGGTCAGTTCCCGGTCGAAGGGGTTAGGCCAACATGCCAAGTCAGGCTGCATGGCCAACGCTTCTGCCGTTGCCAAGCCCACCGATGCACCGCGAAGTTCTACCGTAGTCGGGTTCATGTCCCATGAAAGCCGCACCCAGACGCGGTTCTGAACGGCGTCGTAGTACCAGCCTTCATCGGCCAGCGCCCAGGCCGCTGAATCCAGGTGTGCTGTCTGACTCAAGCCATCGCGCAGCACGTCCGAAGGCGGAGCGCTTAACCGATGCCAGGCCAAATCCATGCGACGCGTGGTTGCCGACCCGGGCCAACCGCTGCCGGCTGTCCGGCTGAGCGTCAAACGATGCGCTTCCTCATCCGCCGAACCCGCAAAAGACCAAAATTCATATGCCCCCGCCGCTTCTGCATCCGGTTGCATCCCGTTATCCAGGTAACATTCCCCTGCATATGAGAAACTATGGTTTCCGGCAAAAGCATGGAGCTCCAAATGGCTGTCGTCAAAGTTACCGGCGTTGGCCATAGCGGCAGGAGCCAGCGGCAACACCGCTCCCGCGCGCACGTACAACGGCATCGTTCCCAAGGGCGCAATTACTGTGACTTCAGCAGGTCCGGTTTCCGACGACTCACTAAACCAGTGAATCCACTCACCTTCTGGCAGGGCAACGGTTCTGCTCGTGGCTCCCGCGAAGAGGACGGGCGCGACCAACAGATCCTTTCCCCAGAAGTATTGCGTGTTTTGATTCTGCAGCGTGCTGTTGTCAGGCTCAAAGTAATCCATTGGCATCGCCATGGGACGTCCCGTTGCCGCGTAGCGCCTGGCCAGGCTGTAATTATAAGGCAAGAGCCGGTAGCGGAGGCGAATAGCGTTTCGCGCATGGCTGCGAAAGGGCGCGTTGAGGTAAACCGGTTCGGTGATGGCATTGTCCACGCCGTGCGCGCGCATGACGGGAGCAAACGCGCTGAGTTGCGTCCAGCGCAGGTAAAGCTCGGCATTGAACGACCCTGTAAAGCCGCCCATGTCGCTGTGCATCCAGGCACTGCCGCTCATGCTCATGCCCAACATGACCGGAATTTGCGCTTGCAGCCCCGACCAACTGCGCTGCACATCGCCGCTCCACGGAACCATTCCGTAACGCTGCATACCCGTGTAGCCGGAGCGATTCAAATTGAACAAACGTTCATTCGGGCGAAGGGCCGCGTATTTTTCATGCAACATTCTGGCCCACTCCAGGCTGTAATGGTTGTGGATACGCCGCGCTGAACCACCGGCATGCAGCATGCCTGACGGATGCGTTTCAGGCTCTCCCAGATCGCACCACCAGCCTAATGCGCCATCGTTCAACAAGTTTTCATATCGTGTCCATAACCATTCCCGTGCTGCCGAATCGGTCATGTCAAACAAAGCCGCCGGCCCAGTCCAAAAACTGCCCAGCACAAAGGGATCGCCAAACATATCTGTGGCCAGATAGTCGTTTGCCGCTAAAAAGCCATAGTGATCCGAAACCGTGGTAAAGTAGGGTTCTGTGATCAGGATGGGCTGCACACCCCGGCTGCGCAAATCATTCAAGAAGCCCGGCGGATCGGGAAAGGCGCTAAGATCCCAATCCAAGTCGCCCATGCGACCCGGATTTCCAAACCAGTAAAGATCCAGCACGAGCGCATCTAATGGAAAACCACCGGCGATCAAATCATCCACGGTGCCCAGCGCATCGGCCGTATTGCGGTACCCATACTTGGACTGAATGAAACCCATAGCCCATCGCGGCGGCATGGCCGCCTGCCCCGTAAGCGTGCGATACGCCGCCTGGCTCTGGTCAAAGGTGCTGCCCCCCAGCACGAACAACGCCGGAACAGCAAGCTCGGTGCTGTAATCCAAACGCTCCGCATCCGTTGCACCAATGTTCCAGGTTGCCGGCCCTTCGTGATCCCATAAAATAGCATATCCTCTGGATGAGAAAGCTAATGGTGTAGCAATGTTCATGGTTTCGGCACCATAACCATAACCTCCCGCCTGCGAATTGTAAACCGGCAAAACCCGCCCCCGCCGATTGATGTCAATGGCCCGCGAACCTGTACCCTGCCAGCTTTCATTTGAACGAATGTTCAGCTGGAACAAACCGCCTGACCCTTCAGTCCCGAATGGATACGAAGCCGTTTGGATCAAGGTATCTGCCCCCCGTACAAAGCTCACGCGCAAGTCAGCCTTGTCAACGATGGCTTTCAGGCTTCCGGCATCCAGTTCCAACCGATTTGAAAACTCCGCAAGCGAAGCTGCCTGCGGCGATGCGCTGATGCTGAACGTATTGCTCCACACCATGGCCGTATCCGGCCTCGGTGCCACCTGGATGATGTCCTGGCCATATGCGCGCAAGCCCAGCGCCGGCCCCGTTTCCGGGAACACCTGCAAGGTTATGCCGTCAAACGTATGTGTCCCGTATCCACCTGAAGCCCCGCCCGCAGAGAGGGGCCAGAACATATCGCTGCCGTCGGCATCGCGCGCTACCACTGAACCGTTGGCATTGCGGAACACGAACGCCAGGTGAGTGGCCGGCACCCCCGCCGGTAACCCGTAATAGTCGGCCACCTGCACCCGCAAGCGGTACAAATCCGGCCCTGCGCTATCCATTTGCACCAGGGGATTGGCAATTCCCCAGTCAGACACAACGTATTGCCAGTCGCTGCTGTCGCTGCTGAACACCGTCAGCACGCCCGTGTGCATGTACACCTGTCCGTTGAAACCGGCCAAGGCACCGTTTCCCTGCGTAGCGTTGAACGTGATAGTTATGCTATCGGCCGGGGTAGGCAGCGCCGGCGCAAGGAGCAGTTGCGCCTGCGTCTTAAGCGTACCCGCCACTAAACCCATGAGGAACCCTATTAGGCAGGAAAGTGGTATAAATGTCTTCATGATTTCGGTGGAAGGGTTGCTGTGGCTTGGGGCGACTGCGTGAATGGCGCGCATTGGCTTATGCCAACTGTGCAGACGGGCGTGCGTCAACACTCACCCAACCTTTGGTGTACACTTTACACGAAGTTACACGGCACAGGACTTTATCCACATCCGAAAATTGCACAGCGGCCCTTCGACCTGCATGGCGCAGCACAGCCTTGCTTTGCGCCTCATGAAGATGTTCTTTCATCTGGAACCGTTCTGGCACCAGTCGCCAAGGACCGGGCGCTTCATCCAGTGCATGAAAGTCCGCTATCCTTTCCACCATGAAGCCCTAAAGGGGTTTTTGTCCGAGCTGGGGGTGCGTTATGCCCCGGTGAGCGGCTATTCCTTTATTGTGGTTCCAGCGGGCAGCGATCCCGAAGCCTTCGCGAAAGACCTCAAACAAAAGGTCTGGGCTTTTTTGAATGCGAATCCGGGTAAAACCAGAGAAGGCGGGGTTCAGGGTCCTCCAGAAAAGGTAGCGCGGAGCAATGCTGCAGCCCAACGGGATGAACGCCCTTCGCCTAAGGCCGCTGTCGGCAAGGCCCCGCAGCCCCAGAGCCTGAGCAGACCCTTGCAGTTTGCCGCCATGCTTCAACGCCTGAGCCCAGAGCAAGCGCTGGTTTTGCAACGCTACCTGCAAATGCTGACGCTCAAGCGCTATAGCCCGCAAACCATCCAAACGTACCGAAGCGCTTTTGTCTATTTCCTGGACTGGTGCGGCCACCGCCAGCCGCTTGATCTAAGCAATCAGGACATTCTGGACTACATGGCCCTTTGCATTGAGCATGGCGCTATTTCGGAATCGTATCAGAACATCATCATCAACGCCATCAAGTTTTACTACGAAAAGGTGGAAGGGAAGCCCCGCACCATCTATGTTATACCGCGGCCAAAGCGCTACGAACCCCTTCCCAAGGTGCTGGACAAGGAGGAGATCCGCAAGATGATTCAGGGTACCACCAACCTCAAACACCGCTGCCTGCTGCTGTTGCTTTACGGAAGCGGCCTGCGCCTGGGCGAAGTGCTCAACCTGCTGCCGCGCGACGTGGACCGCACCCGCGGCGTACTCCACATTAAACGCGCCAAAGGCAAAAAGGACCGCGACGTACCTATTCACCCAGTGCTCATCGACCTGCTTGCCCAGCAAATGATTGCTGGCCAACACCTTACCTGGGTCTTTGAAGGCAACACCCCCGGCGAACCCTACAGCGACCGCTCCGTCCAAAATGTGGTCAAACAAGCCGCTGCCCGCGCCGGCATCACCCGCCCCGTGACCGCCCACATGCTGCGCCACAGTTATGCCACCCACCTGATGGAGGACGGCATAGACTTGCGCATTATTCAAACCAACCTGGGCCACGCCAGCATAAAGACGACCGAAATCTACACCCATGTAACCCGTCAACTCAAGCCCCGATCGCCGCTGGACGATATTTTAGGGGTTGTATAGGGTGGGGGGGAGCTGCTTAGTTGCTGGTACCGAGGTTTTTTGTATTATTGTAAAGAGGAGCCAACAGGCCCTTCCAACTAAATGTAAAGGAAACTCAGGCGGGGCGGCTCAACCTTCGCCTATTTCTGGCGTTAAAGTGCCATGAAAAGAGCGTAGAAAGTCCTTATAAAGGAAATTCGACAACCTACCTTTGGTGCTTTAATCGAGGTGTTATGGCCAATACAATTTGGCTGAGTACCTTAGAGAGGCTTAAATTTGAGTATGAAGTTAGCTGAGCCACAAATAGAGATGATCCGAGAAATTTGCAAGACCACTAGGGTAAAATCACTTTTTGCATTCGGATCAGTAACTAGAGAAGATTTTGGCGACACTTCTGATATTGATATGGTAGTAGACTTTGAAGAGCGGGATCCATTTGTATATACAGATCTGTATTTTACACTGAAGTCAAGTTTGGAGAGCATTCTGAATAGACAAGTTGACTTGCTAGAGGAACGTGGAATCAGAAATCATATTTTTCGCGAACAGTTAGACAAGACAAAAGTTATGATTTATGCAAATTGAGGTATCAGTTTGGCTTGTCGACATACAGCGATCAATCGATGAAATTTTCTATTTTCTTGGCGATAAGCGAGATTTCTTTGCATATCAGAAGGATTTAAAAACAAAAAAGGCAGTTGAACGTAATTTAGAAATCATTGGTGAAGCAGTCAACAGGATAATGCAGGCGAAAACTGATGTGGTAATCGCTAATCATAGGAGAATAGTAGACACCAGAAATCGGATTATTCATGGCTATGATAATGTTTCTGACGAAGTTATCTGGACTATTATAATCAGAGATTTACCAGAGTTAAGAAAAGAAGTTGAAGTATGGCTTACGAGTAAATGAGTACTGGCCATAACATGGTTTAAACGCAAACGGGTGTACTTGGCTCGCGTTACATACGCCGTTCAAGATACCGTAGTGCGCCGTGCTGGCAGTTTACCCGTCTGCGTTTATACCCATCCGTTAAGTGCAACTGGGGCAGGCTAACGGCTAACCTCAAGGAATTCAAGGACTTGCGTTGGAGTGTAACTTTGGGTAGAAAATTTGGTGCTATTTCAGTAAGTTTGGTTAATCGGTAGAACCTATGAGCGCGATAATTATTAAAGCTGACGATAAGAGTAACAAAATACTTAAGGAACTAGCCAAAAGGTTAGGAGCCGATGTCGTGAATATAAATGATGACCAGTATGAAGATATCTTATTGGGATCATTGATTGATTCGGAGAAAACTGGAAAGGATGTTTCTAGGGATGAGATTTTCAAAAAGTTGAAGAGCAAATGATAGTCAGATTTGACAAGTCATTTGGTAAGGCTATTGACAAAGTAAAAGATAAGGCAGTTCTAAAGAGGATCGAGAATTCGATATTAAAAGTCGAGATGGTTCAGAGCATTGAAGAGTTAACAAGTGTAAGGAAACTGATAGGATATTCTACGTACTACCGGATAAAAGTAGGGGACTATCGAATTGGGATAGAGAAGGTTAGCTCCAACGAAATCAGATTTGTAACCGTTCTTCATAGGAAAGACATCTACAAAAGGTTTCCTTGAAGATTGTAAGAATTCGCCAGCAACACTTAACATGGTTTTAACGCAAACGGGTATGAATGGCTCGCGTTACATCCGCTGTTCTGGACGGCATAGTGCGCCGTGCTGGCATTTTACCCGTCTGCGTTAATACCCATCCGTTAGGTGCAAGCGTAGTGAACGACACAACAACCATCGACAGACCGAAAAAACATAGACAAAAAGAATGGCATTAAGCTGGAACGAAATAAAAGATAGAGCATTAAATTTCTCAAAAGAATGGGCTGACACTTCAAATGAAGAAGCGGATGCAAAACCATTTTTAGTTGCGTTTTTTAATGTATTTGGTATTAGCAGTAAACGTGTTTCGACCTTTGAACACAGAGTAAAAAAACTGGACTACAAAGACGGTTACATTGACTTGCTTTGGAAAGGAACAATTTTAATTGAAATGAAAAGTCGAGGTAAAAACCTCGACAAAGCATATCAACAAGCGAAAGACTACACACACGGACTTAAACAACACGAATTACCGAAATACATTCTTATTTCCGACTTTGAAAACTTTAGACTTTACGACCTTGATGAAGATAAGACCGTAGAATTTAAACTCAACGACCTTGTAAATAACGTTCAGCATTTCGGCTACATTTTAGGCTATCAAAAAAAGGTTTACAAAGAGCAAGACCCTGCAAACATTAAAGCAGCAGAGTTAATGGGTAAACTTCACGACAGACTTGAAGAAATAGGCTACACAGGACATCCATTAGAAGTTTATTTGGTTCGTATTCTGTTTTTATTGTTTGCGGAAGACACAACAATTTTCAACAAACAACAATTTCAAGAATATTTAGAACAGCGGACAGCCGAAGACGGAAGCGACCTTGCATCAAAACTGCAAGAATTATTTCAAGTATTAAATACACCGAAAGAGAATCGTTTTAAAAATCTTGACGAGCAAGTTGCTGACTTCCCTTATGTAAACGGAAAACTTTTTGAAGAAAACTTGCCTACGGCAAGTTTCGACACAAAAATGCGTCAAGCCTTGCTTGACTGCTGTTACATTGATTGGAGCAAAATATCGCCAGCGATATTTGGTTCAATGTTTCAAAGTGTAATGAACCCAAAAGAACGCAGAAACTTGGGAGCACATTACACAAGTGAAACAAACATTTTGAAATTAATCAAACCGCTTTTTTTGGATGACCTTTGGAAAGAATTTGAAAGCATCAAAGACAACAAAAATAAACTCCCTGAATTTCATAAAAAATTAAG
>WGOA01000005.1 GCA_016124275.1 Bacteroidota bacterium | reverse complement strand
CAGCCGCGGGTCGTAAAAAGTCACCTCCATCGGAGCAGCTTCGTTCCAGCTAAAACCCTGGTCGTCGCCGCTGACTTTGCTGGCCAGCATTTCCTCCTTGCTGCGCATGCCAGCTGTTCCCGGTTTGTCCACATGCAGGCGGGAGTACGATTCAGAGAGGTAAACAATGCCGGCGTTGTTGGAGTCCAGCACATCGCCGGCGTCGATGCGTATGCCCATGATTTTCTCCGGCGCTCCGTCTATGCGTTGCAGGCCTTTGATGTAAGCGTCGGTCGAAAAGCTGCTGGTTTCCTTGCGAAAGCCTTCCCTGGCTGCGATGGCTTTGCGCATGATGGCCATTCCGGGGTCTTCCGAACCGCTGATGACCACATCCTGCAAGGTCAGCGCTTCAGGCTGCATCACCCAGTTCAGCTCGCGCCGCACTGGGCTATTGCTTAAAGAGAGCGGCTGCCGCTGCGTGGTATAGCCCAAAAACCGCACCACGAGCACGTAATCGCCCGGCTCCAGGGCCAATTCGTAGTAGCCTTCTAAATTGGTTGCGCAGCCCCTCGTCGTTCCTTCCACAAACAAATTGGCAAAGGGCAGGGGCGTGCCGTCGGCGTCGGTGACCGTGCCGTAAACGGTTACGGGCGAAGGGCTTGCCGTTCCTGCTGCGGCGGGCAGGCTAAAAAGCAGGAGGATCGCGAAGAGGGAGCGGATGGTAAGCAGCAACAGACCGGATTATTGCGGGAGCAGGAAACCGTTAAAGGCGGCGCGGAAACCCAAAACGGCATTCCGCTTGTCGCTGTTGATGCCTTCAACCGTAGTGACGTTGGCCTGGTTCAAGCCGAGGCTGCCGCGGAAGCCGAGCGTCAGGAACAGTTGATCGTTGAGGGGCAGATCGTAATCCATGCCGAGCAGCACTGCCAGATCGTGTTGTTGCAAATTGCGGTCGGGATTGACAGGCTTGTCTTCAATGCGCAGTTTGGAGGTGCGCAACATGCCGTATTGCAGCCCGCCCACATAGCTCCAACCTTCAGGAACAGCACCTTGCGGGTTGCGGCCCGGGCTGATGCGCACCGTTAGCGGCAATTGCGTGTAATGCAACATCAGCGATTTGGTCACGGGCACCTCTTCGTTGCGCGTGGACACCGAGCTTTCGTAGCGCGATCCCTGCATGGAATTCAACACCAATCCCGTTTCAAGCGAAATGCGGGGGTTAAACCGATACCCTGCATGCACGCCAAAAGCGTAACCGATGTTCAGCATCGGGTTCAGGTTCACATCGGGCTGTGCGTTGTTCTGGCTCAGCAAGCCGGTCCACTGAAGGCTGCCGTGTACACCGCCGTAGAAGTTTTTCCAGGGCGAAGGGCCCTGGGGGCGCGTGGCGAGCGTGGTAGGAGTTGTGGGAGTGACGAGCGTGGCGGGAGTAACAGTACCAGGCGTAACGGGCGTGGTTTGCTCCAACGCCGTTTCAGGCGCTGACGTCAGTGGCGTTGTTGCCGCGATGGCTTCTTGCGAGCGCGTGTTTGACTGAGCTGCAGGCAGTACTTCCTGGTTTTGGTTTACTAACGACCATGCAGCGAGCTCCCGTGGGTTCGGCGCAATGACGGGTGCGGTGGCCGTTCCTTCATGCTCGAAGCGGGCTGCGGGGATTGGCACCAGATTTTCTTGCGGCGTTGCACCGCCCGGATTGACCGGTGTTTGGACAAGATTTTGGGCCTGACGAACGGCGATTCCTGCTGCGTGCGCCAAGTTTCCAAGGGAGGCAGAGGCCTGCGAAACGTCGCCCTCCTGATTCAAGTGATTATTTAGGCCGCTCGACATAACCTGCTGATGGGCAGCAGTATATCCAATGCGTTCGGGCGTTAAAAACAAACTCGAAAACAGAAGTCCTGCTACAGCAATCCCTGACCATGACTTGCGCATCCAGCCCGTGAAAGCTCCGCCTTGTGTTGGCATGGAGCTAACCGGAGCACCGTTAATAGGCTGCCCGGCACCTTCATCCAACGCATCAGAAAGCCGCTCCCACGCCATGGGCGGGGGGCTGACCCGAAGCGGGTCCATACGCTGCCGAAACAGTTCGTCTATGCGGCGGGAATCACGCTCCATGGGCCTTTTTCAAGGATCGGGTTGAGGCTCCGCTTTGGCTCAAATGCGCGTAATGCGGAGCGGATTCTACTTTTTTCTGCAAAATGGCCCGCGCGCGAGCTAATTGCGATTTGGACGTGCCTTCGCTGATGCCGAGCATGTCGGCAATGTCTTTGTGGTTGTAGCCTTCAATGGCGTACAAATTGAACACGGTGCGGTACCCTGGCGAAAGACTGTTAACCATTTCCATCAGATCATCGGCGGCCAATTGCTCCATCACCCCTTCGTCCTGCCATTCAAGGTCCGTGTGCAAAACCTCCACCAGAGGGTAGAGGTGGTGCTTTTTGCGGTGTTGTTCAATGGCAGTGTTGACAAAAATTCGCCGCAGCCACCCTTCAAACGATCCTTCGCCCCGAAATGCCGTGATGTGCCGGAATACCTTGAGAAAACCCTCCTGGAGGAGGTCTTCTGCCTGGTGGTAATCGTCGGCATAGCGCAGGCAAATGGCAAACAAACGCGATGAGTAGCGCTCGTAAACACCTTGTTGGGCAGCTCGCTCACCCCGGCAACAGGCCTGGATCAAATCATGCTCGGAAGTGGACGCAGTAATGTTGGGCATTGGGGAATCCCGTTTAGAAGATGCAAAAGTTACAAAAAAAGTTGTCCCGTGGATTCTTTTTTGTGCACAATCTTGCGCAAACCCTTGCAATGCCTCGGTTTTTCAAGTGGGCAAGGCGCTTTTCCCAGCGCGGCTCTCCAGAAACCGGACCAGCGCCCGGACGGCCTGCCCCCGATGGCTGATCGCGTTTTTCTCTTCCCGGCTCATTTGGGCAAAGGTCCGCTGGGAAAGCCCGCTGTGGAGCATCGGGTAAAAAAGCGGGTCGTAGCCGAAACCCCCTTCGCCAGCGGGCGCAAGACCGATGACTCCCCGGCACTCGCCCTGGAACAGGTGCCATTCGCCCGAAAAACACAGGCTGATCACTGTGCGAAAGCGGGCCTCGCGGTCCTGTTTGCCGGCTAAACGCGCCAACAGCAAGGCTTTGTTGTCGGCGTCACTGGCTTGCGGGCCGGCGTAGCGTGCGGAGTACACCCCGGGTTCATCGTTGAGCGCCCGCACCAGCAGGCCGCTGTCTTCGGCAAAAACGTCCAGCCCCCAGCGCTCGTGCACGTAGGCGGCTTTTTCGCGGGCGTTATGCTCCAGCGTGTCGCCGGTTTCGGGCAGTTCGTCGGCGCAGCCAATGCCATCCAACGAGAGCAATTGGTAGGCATTGCCCAATAAAGCGTGCACTTCCAGCACTTTGTTGGCGTTACGGGTGGCAAAAACCAACGGGGGAAGGGCGGAATCGGGCATAGCGAGGGGAGTGTCAGGCCTTGCTGCCCGTTCCGAAAGCTTGTTGCAGCGAGCCCCAGAGCACCTTTTTGGCGGCGGGATCTGCGGCAAGCTCCTTCAACGCAGGGCAAAAAATGAGCATGCGATCCTGAAACCGAACAATTTGGCAGGGTCGGGTCTGTAGGTGAATGCCCAAATCCGCCCCGGACTGGCCAAAGGCGAGCAGCACTTCAAAGAGGGTTTCGCTGGCCAGTTGCCGGTAGTTAATCCCGCTCAGGGAATCCACCAGGCGGCAACCGGAGCGGTCTAAACCCACCGCCCCGAGCATGCGATCCAGCATTTGCCCTTCTGCGGAATTGGGGTCAGCCTCGCTCAGGGGTAGCACGATCAGCGCCTTTTGCGTACTTTTGACGCTATCGGCTGAGGGTTCAAAATCAGACCCGCCGAGCCGGTAAACATGCTCTTTGTACAGGGCGCGGAGTGCTTCTCCCCCCGGCCGAATGCTGTCTTTCCCGCTGCCGGGTTTATTGCCGTATTCGTTCACCGGACGGAAATTAGCGATTTTCCTTCTTCTCCTCTTTTCATCCACCATCCACCCGGCCGATTTTCATGAAAACCGACAGCATCACGCTCAGCCCAATCCCTGTTCGCAAAACCACTCAATCCAAGCTTGCCACCGTTGATTTCAACGATATCCCCTTCGGCAAGACCTTTGCGGACCATATGTTTTTGATGGATTATTCGGCTGGCAGCTGGAACAATCCCCGCATTGAACCTTTTGGGCCCATTCCCATGCATCCCGCCTGTTCCGGCATCCACTACGGACAGTCCATTTTCGAGGGCATGAAGGCCTACCGGAATCCCGCCGGTACACCGTTGCTGTTTCGCCCGGATCAAAACATCGAGCGCTTCAATCGGTCTGCCGAGCGAATGGGCATGCCTGCCGTACCACCGGCCTTGTTCATGCAGGCGTTGCGCGAACTGGTATTGCTGGATCGCAACTGGATTCCAGACCGCGCCGGAAGTTCGCTGTACATCCGGCCGCTGATGTACGCCACCGATGAATTCATCGGCATCCGGGTTGCAGACAACTACCGCCTGGTCATTATGGGAAGTCCTGCGTCTATTTATTACCCCAAACCGGTGGAAGTGGTGGTTGCCCAGCACTACGTTCGCGCGTTCAAAGGGGGCACGGGCTTTGCCAAGGCGGCAGGCAACTACGGCGCCACCATGTTGCCGCTGCGCATGGCGCGCGAGCGCGGTTTTGACCAGGTGCTGTGGGTGGATGGCGTTGATTTTCAGGCCATTCACGAGATCGGCACCATGAACGTCTTTTTTGTGTTCAAGGATAAAGTGGTTACCCCGCCCACCGCGGAAGGCACCATCCTGCTAGGCGTTACCCGCGATTCCGTCATCGCGCTGTTGCGCGACCGCGGCATTCCGGTGGTGGAAGAGAAGATTACGGTCAATGAGGTGGTCTCGGCTTACGACAGCGGAGCGCTTCTTGAAATGTTTGGCACCGGCACCGCCGCCACCATCGCGCAAATTGGCCGTTTGGGCTACCAAGAGCGCGACTTGTTGTTTGATGACAGCCGCTGGGAACTTTCTGCCAGCCTTAAAGCCGAACTGGCCGACCTGCGCACCGGGGTCCTTCCGGACCGCTTTGGCTGGAACGTTGTGTTGGAGTAACCATCCATTCCGCGCCGCTAAACATCTGGCTTGACTCAGAATCGGAGGGGTGGAGCAACACCCCTAAAAGCCGTATTCAGGGTTGTCGGCACTAAAGGCTTCATTGCCCAGTTTAGGGCTGGTGTTGAGGTAGTGGAACTCATAGCGCTCGTACAGACCGCGATCGTCGTAAATCATCTTTTTGATGGGCAGCAGCGTCTGTTTGTCGATGTACAACACCGTTTTAAAGGCGTAGGCGGTTGGGATGTTCAAGCGTTGACCCGCCTTGCCACTTTCGTAACTGCTGAACGCAGGGTTCCGTTCCAGGATGCTGTGTTCGGGCAAACCTTCGCGCCGCGCAACGGAAAGAAGCGTTTCGCCTGATTTTAACGTATACGAATTCCATGAGTACCCTTGGTAGTCTATCGTCAGCATGTAGCAGGGCCTGCCCAAAAAACTCTGCCCGTCTTCCAGCGTAACCACCTCTTCGAGTTTGTCGCGGTGCATCTCCAAACTGCGCCGGATGATGCTGCCGAAATACAGAAACCCGCCTTCCAGAATGGTGTGGTGCTGCCCATCGCGCATGCGCGAATTTGACGGGGCCAACTTAACGTTGACGTAGGGAAAGCCGGCAGGTTTGATCAGCGCCAGTCCGTCGCGTTCGCCAGTGCCGTAGAGAATTTCAATGCCGCTTTCAGGTGCCCATGTTTTCATATAAATCTTAAAGGGCTTCATTTGCATGCGCACATCCGACTCGCTGTAAACCAGGTCTTTGCCAAAGCGCTCCCAGGCTTTCATTTTGTAGCTCAGTTGCTGGGTATTCTGAATAGCGTCCAGCATGTCGGTGATGATGCCCAAAGCGGAATTGGCACTGCTCGGGTCCATGCTTTCTTTCTGACCGGGTTCAGCGGGAAGCGTCCAGGAGCTGCTTTTTGCAGAAAGCAGGGTCAGGGAAACCAACAACAGCGCAACAGCCAAAAACCGATGGCTCCGCAGCAGGAGGCCAGCCAGCTGGGTTTGCAGAAAGTTTGGGCTTAAGGAAGCAACGCGACCGCTCAGCGGGGTCAAAGCAGGGCTTGCTGCCGAGCAAATGGTTGCTCGCTTGGGGTGGGAGGCAGCGCTTCGGAACAAGGAGAAAGAGGAATGGGGCATGGGGGCACGAAACTAGGTTAAAAATTACCTGTCTGGGGCGAGATTTCAAACAGGAAATCGCTGGAGTCCGTTCCCGCCGCCACGAGCTGGAACGGTCAGTATTTTGTCATAAGATTAGCGTTCCTGCTTCAACGGGCGTTGTACCTTAGTCCGGCCCGTCTGTTGATCGGCGGTGCCCGTTTTGCCATGCCCCAACAAGCCCTTCCCCCGGATTACCTGCGCTACCGGGACGCCCTGCAACACGAGCGCCTGCCATTGGCGTGGCTGGATCTGGAGCGCTTTCGCAACAATGCGCGCTCGCTGTTGGCGCGCTCGGGCGAATTGCCGGTTCGGCTGGCCACAAAATCGCTGCGCTGCCGCGAGGCTTTGGCCTATGCCATGGCCATGGACCAGCGCTTTCAGGGTTTGTTGTGCTACCACGCTGCGGAGGCCGCCTGGCTGAGTGCGCAGGGCTTTGACGATCTTGTGGTGGCCTATCCCACGTTGGTTCGGCAGGATTTGGAGGCTGTTGCGGAGCGAAGCGCGGCCGGTGCCCGCATAGCCCTGATGGTGGACCACCCCGACCAGTTGCATGCGGCGGAGCACGCCGCAGCCAGATTCGGGGCAAAGCAGCCTGTTTGGCTGGATTTGGACTGTTCGGTGGTGTTTCCGGGGCTTTGGTTTGGGGTGTACCGCTCGCCATTGCGGGAGCGCCAGGACCTGGAGCGAATGGCCCGGGCGTTGGAAAGTTGTCCACATTTGTATTTGGAAGGGCTGATGGGCTATGAAGCGCAGATTGCGGGGGTGGGCGATGCCGTACCCGGTAAAACGCTCATGAATGCGGTGATTCGCGGGTTGAAGGGCCGTTCCCTGGCGCGCATTGCCGATCGGCGAGGGGCGGCGGTGGAGCAGCTGAAGGCTCTGGGTTTCGGACCGCTGCGGGTCAACGGGGGGGGGACAGGCAGCCTGGAGAGCACCCAGAGGGAGCCTTGGATTACGGAGGTAGCGGCCGGTTCGGGTTTGTTTGGGCCGCTGCTGTTTGATGCGTACCAGCACTTTAAACCCGAGCCGGCCGCGGGCTTTGCGCTGGAGCTGTGCCGGATTCCTGGGCCGGGTATGGCCACTTGCCTGGGGGGGGGCTACATCGCCTCCGGGGCAACCGGGCCGGAAAAACAGCCCCGGCCGTATCTGCCGCAGGGCTTGTCGCTGGTGCCGCAGGAGATGGCAGGGGAGGTACAAACACCGTTGCGCGGGGTCACGGAGGCCCTTCGCCCGGGAGATCCGGTTTTTTTCCGCCACGCTAAAGCCGGGGAACTATCGGAGCATTTTTTGGAGTTTATAGTGGTTAGTGGACAATCAATTGCCGAGCGTTGGCCAACCTACCGGGGCGAGGCTAAATGTTTCCTCGGATAAGCCTTACCTTTGGCCGTCTTTTTGGTTCTTAACAGCATCCATAAGAAATTTTTAAGCCCTACGCACTCGCCGACTTCTCTATGAACATCAATCAAGCCGTCGAATCCATCTTCGCCGACATGGAGCATTACCTGTCCCACCTGGACGATGCCCGGTATGCTCAGCCTTTAGAGGTGTTGTCGCAGTCTTCTGCAGGGCAGCATACACGGCACGTCATCGAGTTTTTTCAATGCCTTATCGAGCAGCGGCTGACGGGAACGGTCAATTACGACAAGCGTGTCCGCAACACCTTGATTGAGCAGCATACAGGCGTGGCTTTATCGGCCATGCAGGACATCATGGACAGCATTCGCTCGGTTGATCCCCAGGAAGGGCTTAAGCTGGAGGTGGCCTATGATGCGGCCTGCCAGGAGTGCTTTTGTGTGGAAACCACCTTTGAGCGCGAATTGGTGTACAACATTGAGCACGCTATCCACCACCTGGCCATGATTAAGATTGGCTTGCGCATCGCTGCTCCGGAATTGTCGCTGCGAGCTGGATTTGGGGTTGCTCCTTCTACGGTCCGCTACCAGCAACAAGGCTCGGCCCGGTGAGGAAACCGCTTCAGCGCTTCCCTTTTTTTATCCGGCTGTTCAACTGGGAGTATTGGCCCTTTAATCTGGTTTACCTTCCGGTTTTTGCCTATTACGGGTTTTTAGCGCTGCGCGCGCGTTCTCCACTTTTTTTTACGGCCGCCAATCCCGGTATTCCAACCGGTGGCCTGGTGGGCGAGTCCAAGCGCGATATTTTGGCCATGTTGCCGCCTGCCATGAAGCCGGCCACAGTTTTCATTCCCGCTGAGTTTGCGCCCGATCAATGCCTGGCCGCTGCCGCACAAGGTAACATAAGTTTTCCTATGGTAGCAAAGCCTGACATCGGAGAACGGGGCATGTTGGTTCGTATATTAGATTCCTCACTTGAATTGGAACGCTTTCGCCGCGAGCACCCGGTTGATTTTCTGCTCCAGGAGTATATTGCTTTTGAAGAAGAGGTCAGCGTGCTGCATTTTCGGTTTCCAGGGCAGGAGAAGGGAACCATAAGTTCTGTTACGTTAAAGGAGTACCTTCAGGTAACCGGCGATGGCCGGCGCAGCGTAGCCGAACTGGTTGCCGCCTACCCACGCGCTCGCCTGCAGGAAAATTCCCTTCGCCAAAGCCATGCAGCGGTGTGGAACCGTGTTTTGGCACCCGGTCAGCTCTTGCAGTTTCACACCATCGGCAACCACAGCAAGGGCTGTAAATTCATGGACGGTCGCCACAAAATCAGTGAGCCGCTGCACCGCACCTTCGACCAGATCAGCAGCCACCTCGACGGGGTGTACTACTGCCGCTACGACATCAAGTGCGCCAGTTGGCAGGCGCTTGAACAAGGCCGCGATTTTAAAATCCTGGAGATCAACGGCGTCAAATCAGAGCCCGCGCATATTTATGATCCTGGTTATCCCATCCTGCGTTTTTACCGCGACATTCTCTGGCATTGGGGCATCATTTACCGCATCAGCCTGGCCAATAAACGCCAGGGTGTGCCCTACATGCGCGCGGCAGAAGGCATTCGCCGGCTGCGCACCTTGCTTGCTTACCACAAAAAAGCCGCAGTGCAGTCGCTGGTTCCCGTTGGCATAGGGTTGTTTATGTTAGCAGCCTGCACAGGCAACACGGTTTACGAGGGAAGGGCTTCCGGTTCTCTTCGCGACGGCAAACGCCATGGCTCGTGGACCGGTTTGCATTTCAACGGCAATCCGGAGTGGGAGGGTACCTATGTGAACGGTGTGCCGAATGGGCCCTGGACCACCTGGTACCCGGAGGGCGGCGTTTTTGAGACGTACACCTACCGCGATAGTCTGCGGCAAGGGCCTTACCGGGCGCTGCACCCGGACGGGAGCTTGCTGGAAACAGGCGCCTATGACCGGGGTAAAAAAACAGGGAATTGGGAACGCTTTTACGCGGATGGAACCTTGCAGCACATAGCCGAATACCGAGCTGACCACAAAGAAGGGCTGGAGCTGTCCTATTATTCCAATGGCCGCAAAGAGAGCCAAACGCGTTGGACCGGAGATTCCGGAGAAGGCGTGGCGTTTCATCCCAACGGCGAAATCCGATTCACGGGCCAATGGAAAGAAGGCAAGCAGCACGGTTTGTGGAAACATTACAATGAGCAAGGGCGGCTGGAGCGCGAAGAGTTTTACCGCTTGGGCGAGTTGTTGTCTGCGAATTAAGCCAAGCCCTCATGCGGTTGATGATGGGCGGGGTTGCCCCTCCGCGCTTTGCTTCAAGGAAGGTGGCCTATGTTCACTCGCCCTGCCCCTTCAATCTACTTGCTCCGTTTCCACGGGCTCGCCTGAAGCACCCTGTTTGATCGCTTTGCGCTTGCGCCGGTCCGCGACCAATTCGCCCAGCGAATTGAATTCCTGGCTGTAAAACAGACCCACCCCGGTTTCTGCAATGTTTCTGCCCGACACGATGTCAAAATCCGGGCGCTGAAAGGCTTTTATGCGGAATCGCCCATCGGCAGTCAGCGCGTACTCAATTTCAAAATCGCCCGCTACGTTGTTGTTTCGGCCAGTCAGGTCAGTGGGATCCTGGTTGGCGCCCAAGCCAAAGTTTCCTCCAATGTTTACGTAGATCCGGTTGTCAAAGAATCGTTTGGACAACTGTACCTGAAGCTCTTGTTGGGTCAATTCCTCTTCTACGTTTTGATAATTTCTATACGAAATATCAATATCAACATCAGTGATCAGGTAATCAGAAACCCAATCGCTCACATACACCGACAATTGTTTGGCCACAAATTCGGACACCGAACTGCTGGCGCCCGAAAGCAATGGGGAAATGCCGCTCTCTTGTGGAATGAACCGGTTGACCACCAGCAGTCCAAAAACTTGTTTGTTCAGTTCGTTTTGATCGGCCTTGATCTCTTGTAGGCGCCGTTCAAAAATGCTCGTTCCACCACTTTGCCCGCTTTGCATTCGGATGTCAAAGAGGATATCCGGAGCTTCAAGTGAACCCCTCAACGACAGATACACATCGAAGTTGATTAATTGCTGGGCTTGCTCCACTTCCTGCGGCGTCATGGAGGCGGCAAAATCACTGACCAAATCCCATTGCGAGGCGCGTGCCGTGTACACGGCATCCACGTTCAACATGGCCAGGTAGGGATCGCCAGTCCAGGTAATGGAACTGCCTGGGGCCAGGCGGAAGTCTTTGCTCACCAGATCTTGCAGCGAAAAAGCGTAGGATCCCTGGCTGACTTGATAGATTCCATCCATGGTAAAGTCGCCGAGCGTGCTGATCTCCAGGTGCAGGTTGCCCGTGCCGGAGGCTTGCAGCCGGTCTCCCAAAATCTCCATGGTCACTTCGGCATCTTCGGTCACGTCCACATAGAAATCAAAGCGAACGCGCCCGGTGTTCCGTTTTGGCTCCTCTGCGTTGCCGCTTTCCGTCACCGGTTGCCTGAATCGCACAAACGAACTCCCGGAACTGATGCTGGGACCGTAGGTAATGGGCACCACCAGCGATGTGCCCCGGTTGGAGCGCGCAAAGATGCTGATGAGGATATCGTTCATCGGACCGTTGATGCTCACTCTGCCGCTGCCAAAAGCGGTTCCGAAAAATTCCGGATTGCTGACCCGGTCGGTATTCATGAACTGCATGTTCTCTGTGGTGATTTGCAGGTTGTCAAATCGCCAGGCATCAAGCCGCGTGTAGGTTACCGCCCCTTCCACCGTTCCCGAATTACCGGCCTGGTCAAAGAGCATGGCCGGCGCAATGGTCAGGCGGCCTGGCAATAACTGCAAGGCAATGGTCGGTATTTCATAGCGTGAATTCGTGTACATCAGGCGAAGGGCTGCATCATCAATCGATGCCTCACCGCTGAATACGGGATTCTCCAGGGTGCCGCGAAGTTGGATATCGCCGCTCAGGTCACCCCCCAGCTGGTCAAAAAGGTTTTGAAGGTAGTAACCCAGCGGGGTCACCGGAAGCCGGTCAATTCGCACATCGGCTTCGATGTTTCCTCCTGCGTTCAGGTCAAAATTGCCCCGGGCGCGAACGTCGCTGCCTTCGGTCATGGCCAGCAAAAAGTTGAGCTGGTTTTCCGGCCGCTGCATGGAAGCGTTGAGCGTGACCTTTCCCAATGGCAATTCATCCAGGGCAAATTCTTCCACACGCAGATTGGCGGCAAAGCCCAGGTTGCTCAGCACATTTGAACCCGAAACGCGGCCGTGCAGTGTGCCCTGCATGTTCATCGGATTGAGGTGAAAGGCCGTCAGTAGATTACCGATTTTCACGGATCGGAAATCCAGATCCAGCCAGGAATCAAAGCCTTCTTTGTTCAAACTGCTCAATCCAATCTGCTGTTCGCCGTTGGTCAACGTGAAGTCCTTGGCCACCAGCCGCTCATAATCATAGACCAGCGAGTTGTTAGGACTGATGTCCCAGCGCTCATTGCGCGTGTAAATCTCTGAAGGCAATATTGAAATGCGGAACGCGCGCGGTTCTGCCGTGACAGCACCGGCCAGGTTCAGACGGTCCGGATCCTGGTCGCGCCCCAACATTAACCGGAAAAACAAACTGTCGTTTTGGTAATCGGTTTCCAGCACGGTTACCGGCGTGCGCATGCTGTCGCCAAAAACAAGGGATTCGGATCGGGTAAAAAGCTTCAGGCTGTTTTCGGTGGACTGCACATCCACCACCCAGCTTTTCGCCAGCATTCCCCCATACTCGAGTTCTGGAAACCTGGCGCGAAGATCAAATGCGGCAATGCCCGTGCTGAGGTTTCCGGAAACCGATGCGTCCCGGACCCTGCCCAACTTTGGGTCCAGGAGTTTGAGGAAATCCTTGCTGTCGCGAATGTTGACCGCAAAAGCCAGGTCCTGCGCAGAAACGCTGGCATCATACGCAATACCAGCATTGGGAAAGTAATGGTTAACCAGTTGCTTAATGGCATCGGGCATTCGCGTCAACGCAAAGTCTCCTTGAAACAGGGCGTTAAACAGATCGGCTCTTAGTTCCAGGCTGCGCAAGCCCTCCTGCTCGCTGGCCAGCAAAGTGAGCGAATCAAGGGCGTAGGTCCGGAAAGCATCGCGAAGCACCAAATTGTACAAGCCGCCCTGGCCCAGCACCGAGTCGATGTGATCGCCCACCAGGTTCAACACCAACTGGCCTTGCATGCTCAGCGGCTCCGGCATAAGCCCGAGGGCAAAAAAGTCCACATTGCGGATCTCCGTCTGAAAATCAAAGACCGGTAGTTGCTCCCGCAGGTCAATGGTTCCCTGAAAGGTTTGATCAAAGTTGGGATCGGCAGATTCAAGCGAACCCGAAAAGAAGCCCTCCTGCATTTGCCCGTCAAAAATAAGATTGGTGTATTGGTATCCTTTGACTACAAGGGACGACACATTCGCCTCCAGGTTTGCATCCAGATTGCCCAGACCAAAACCGTTGGACTTGCCTGTACCCGAAACTGCAGACCGGACAGTCACCGCACCGAGCCAGTCGGGCCGACCGGTCCAACGCCCCAAATCAAAGCTCGTTAAATCAAGATTACCCGAATAGGTTACCAGATCGCGTTCGGGTTCTATTTTCAGGTTCAAGTCAGAATTGACGCTGCCCAGCCCGGTATTCACCTCTCCAAAGGCCACAAAGTCGCGCGGGAACCCAATGAATTCGCCCTCTGCCCGCAAGTCGCCCAATTGAGCCAAGATCGGGGGAAGGGCGAGTCCGGGCAAGAGCGACCGCAGTTCTGCATCCCGTGTTACCAGCTCGGTCAACTTGAACTCAATAAAGCTTTCTTCCGCGTCCGGAAGCCCGGTTACATCAAAACGCCCGAGCAATCGGCTGTCCTGGCCGAAGGTCAGCCCGAGGTCGCGGCCGTGCAGCGCATTGACATAACCATAGATATGGCCGTCTATTCCAATTGCTCCGCCGAGCAGTGTTAAATCCGGGGCAAAAAGCTGCAAATCCCGCGCGCTGACGTAACTGTCGCGCAGCCAGGCATCCATGCGAACATCTTCTTCAAACGATTCAAAATTTTGAAACGTGCCATATTGAAGCCGGACGGTATCGGTAATGCGGCTGTCCGGGGTTTCCAGAACCAACCCTTCTAACTGCAAATCATACGGTGTCAGCAACAGCGAAGCCGTCAATTTGGACAGTTCCGCCCCGCTTTTATCGCGGGCCCGGATGTCGCGAATCATGCCCTGAATGGTGTCCGTGCGAAAGGTGGTTCGCCCGGTGCGCAGAAAAATATCGTCCACCTCCAAATGCGCGTAGTCCAGCCCTTCTTTGGGCAATTTTCGCGCGTCGTTGTAGCGAAACCGACAATTCTCCAGCAGCAGTTCATCGGTGGTGTACACCCAGCCACTGGTGTTCAGGCGCGGGGTATCGGGCGGTGCACCCCATAAAGGGCCCCGCGCGGAATCGGGTTTAAAAAATCGAACATCCAGATCGGTGAAAGCCACCTTTGAAGCGTGCAGAATTTTAGCGGAAGGGTTGGTTCGCCGCATGAGCACCACCAAATGCGGGATGCCGATGTCCATGTAGGTTCGCGAATTGTGGTCCCGGTACTGGAAACGGCCGTCGCCCATTTCCAGGTCACCGAGCCCCAGTTGCCAGGTTTTTTTGGTTTTCTTTTTGGTCGAAGGGCTCTCCGGTTTAGGCGCCACATTGTCCACGATAGGCTGGTTGGGATCTTTACCCGTCAACCGCGCGGTGAATTCAGAAAAACTGAATGTGGAATCGCCCATTTCTCTGCGCATCACAAAATGCGCGCCGCGAATGCGGATATGGCGGACCAGCAATTGGCGTTTAAACGGATCAAAGCCATCTACCCTGGCCACAAGTTCGCGGGTGTAGAGCAAGGTATCGCCGTTGTAATCGGCCACATACACTTCGCCAAAAGCAAACTTGCGCACAAAGCGCAGCCTGATTTTCTCCATCCGAACCTCGGTACCGCTTTGGTTGCTGGCCCAGGCAGAAGCGCGCACCGCTGTCCATTGTTGTACCTCCGGAAAGAGAAACAGCACGTAAATAGCAATAAGTGATAATACTATAAATGCTGCCCCGCGCCACAACAAGGTAAAGGTCCATTTGCCCAACCGGGAGAATATACCTTTCCTCTTGCCGGGCTCATTGGCGTCGGTGCCTGCGGATTCGTGTTCTGGAGGGTGGTTAGCGTCCGTCATGAATGGGGCGGGAACAGGGCATAACGCAAGTCATGGCGTTTTTAGCGCCACCCTTAACTTTACAGGCGAAGATACCGATTAACCGCGCTCAGCGAGCCAGCGTTGCGGCAGTTCCTAAGCTCCAGCAGCCCTTGCCGTGATGTGGCATTTCAGCCTTGACAACCCTTGAACCCCCAGCGAATCTTTGGATTTGACCCCGCCTATGCCTGATCGTTCAACTGAGTCTGGCCCCGTGGTGCTCGGGCTGGAATCTTCCTGCGACGACACGGCGGCCGCCGTTTGGGACGGCAGCAAGATTCGAGCCAACCTCATTGCCGGACAGGCTGTTCACCAGCAATACGGCGGAGTGGTGCCGGAATTGGCCAGCCGCGACCATGAAAAGCACATCGTTCCCCTGCTGGAGGCCACGCTGGCTGCCAGCGGCATAAACCCTGCCATGCTGGATGCTGTGGCCTTTACCCGGGGTCCCGGTTTGTTGGGCAGTTTGCTGGTGGGCGCATCGTTCGCCAAAGCGCTGGCCTGGGGCTGGGGGCTTCCGCTCGTTGGTGTCCACCACATGAAGGCCCACGTGTTGGCGCATTTCATTGAAGCGCCCTTTCCCCTGTTTCCTTTCCTGTGCCTGACGGTTTCCGGCGGGCATACCCAAATTGTGCGCGTAGACTCCCCGCTGGTCATGACGGTTTTAGGCCGCACCTTGGACGACGCAGCCGGAGAAGCCTTTGACAAATGCGGCAAGTTGCTGGGCCTGGATTATCCGGCGGGTCCGCTGGTGGATCGGCTGGCTTCCCAGGGAGACCCGGATCGGTTTGCCTTTGCCCGCCCGGACATGCCCGGTCTGGATTACAGTTTCAGCGGGTTGAAAACTTCCGTGCTCTACTTCTTGCGGGATCAAACACGGTTGCATCCTGATTTTGTGTCTGCGAATCTGGCAGATTTGTGTGCCGGAATTCAAGCCAGCATTGTGTCCATCCTGCTGCACAAATTTGCCATTGCGGCAGAGCAAAGCGGGCTTGAACACCTGGCTTTGGCTGGTGGCGTTAGCGCCAATCGCGGGTTGCGGCAGGGGCTTCAAGCGCTTGCAGCACAGCGGGGTTGGTCCGTTTACCTTCCCGATCCGGCCTATTGCACGGACAATGCGGCCATGATTGCGCGCGCCGGGGCTTTTTTGTTTCAGGCTGGCCAGCGGGATACGCACGAACTGTCGGTGGAGGCCAGGCTTGCCTGGTAGCTGTTTCTCTTGCTGCGCTATCCCGAATTTTAAGGCGTTTAAGGTATTTTAGGAGGCTAAATGCGCTACCAATACCTGTTTTTCGCCCTCTTTATGGCCCTGAGCAGCTATGGGCTGTATCGGGTCATTCCTGCAGCAAAGCCTTCGGCTGACGCTGCGTTGAGCACCGAAACCGCTGCCGGATCTCCGGCGGGGTCTGCCGCCCAACGCCAACCTCACCCGCAACCCCAGCCAGGAGTGCCGCCCCAGGCCCCTGAGTTCATGCAATGGGCCGCGGATCGGCGCACCGACCCGGCTACGGGTACCCTGCCCTCAGAACGGCTGTGGAAGGCCTGGCGATCGCTGCGCGACCGGGGTCTGTTGCCCGAGCGCAACTTGCGCCGCAGCAGTGCCGAGCTGGCCTATACCTGGCAGCCTGTTGATGACCGTTTAGCCTCGCTGGCGGTGACCCAGATCGTGGCCGATCCAACTAATTCTCAAGTATATTATTTTTGTACTGGTGAAGGGTGGTTTAATGCGGATGCGGTGCGCGGAGCGGGAGTGTGGAAGACCACCAACGCCGGAGCAGATTGGCAACAACTCCCTTCCACCGACACCTCAACTTTCTGGTATTGCCAGGATATTTTGGTGCATCCCGAAACGGCTGATATCTACGTGGCTACGCGTACCGGCGGGGTGCAGCGCAGCACTGACGGCGGCGCCACCTGGCAACAAGTGCTCGGCGCTGGAAACGGCTCCGTGCGCAATTCCATTTGCGACCTGGAGTTAACCGCAGACGGCGGACTTTTTGCGGGCATTGGCATTTTTGAAACCGACGGCCTGTACTACAGCGACAGCGGCGATCCCGGCACGTGGAGCAAGCAAACCAACGGCTTTCCCGGCAGCGGCATTTGGCGGGTGGAAGTGGCCACGGCGCCTTCGAACGCCAATGTGGCCTATGCCGTGCCCCTGGCCACCGATTACCTGATTGAAGGGGTGTACCGCACGGACGACAAAGGGCTGACCTGGACGGAGGTGGAAAATCCCGGTGGAAATCGCTTGTTTGCGGCCCGCCAGGGTTGGTACGACCTGATCCTGGCTGTCGACCCCAACGATGAAAATGTGCTGGTGGCAGGTGGCCTGGACATCTGGCGCAGCCGCGATGGCGGCGACAGCTGGAAGCGCCTGACCAGCGGGCGACCCGACAGCCTGTTGACCCGCTACATGCACGTGGATCAGCACGGTGTTTTCTTCGCCAATTCCGACACGGTTTACTTTACCAACGACGGAGGCATTTACCGCTGCGACAATTTTACCGCCGACAACCCGGTCATTTACGAGCGCAACCTGGGCTACAACACCACGCAGTATTACGCGGCGGATCTGGCTCCTGCAGCCGGTGATTTTCGCTTGCTGGGAGGCACACAGGACAATGGCAGCCAGGTGTCGCTGGGCGAAGGGCTGAGTTCGTTCAAGCCAGTTTCCGGGGCTGATGGCTCCTATTGCCGCTTTGATCACCAAAACGGCGATCGCTTTTACACCTCCAAGCAGTTCCAACCGATTTACCGCTTCAAGCAGGGCGGTTTTGAGCTGCCCGATACCTTGGACAATCCGCTGGTGGGCGACAACAACTTGCAGTTCATCAACCCCATTGAGATGGATCCGAACGATCCGGGCCTGCTCTACCAGGCCAGCGGCCGGGGTGTGCAACGCCTAGCCAATGCCGCCATGGCTAAGCCTGAAGACTGGGTGCAGGGCAGCAAAAACCTGGGTACAATCACTGCTTTGGGCATTTCTACCGTTCCACCCAACATTGTCTTTGTGGGCCGCAACACCTCCAATGCGGAAATTCTGCGGCTGGAAAATGCCCACCAAAGCTCTTTGTTGGATCCGGGTTTGCCCACAGACCCCAACAACAACATTCCCGATGCCAGCCCGCTGGGATCGCTTACCGCAACGAGCATTGCTGTAGATCCGGCGGATGCCAACCACGTGGTGGTGACCTACGGCAATTATGGGGTTCGCAGTGTCTGGGAAAGCCAAAACGCCCTGGACGCAGCACCTTCCTGGACCAATGTAGAGGGCAACCTTCCCGATTTTCCGGTCAATTGGGTCATGTTGCATCCAGGCAATACCCAGGTGGCTTACCTGGCAACAGATCTGGGGGTTTGGTACACGGATAACCTTAATGGGCCGGATACGGATTGGCAATTGAGCAGTGCGTTTCCCACCGTAAGAACGGACATGATTCGCGCGCGGACCTCCGACTGGACCATTCTGGCTGCTACCCATGGAAGGGGCATGTTCACCGCAACACTCGATTCATTGGCCCTGTCTAATGATTTGGACTGGCAGGAGCGGGGACCCAACAACGTGGGCGGCCGAACCCGCGCTTTGTTGATTGACCCGAACGATCCAACGGGCGAAACGATCTGGGCCGGCAGCGTTTCCGGTGGGTTGTGGCTGACCCGGGGCATCAGCGCAGTGGGCTTGCCGGTGGTTCAGCCTTCGGCATTCCGCTGGACCGCTACGCCCAATCCTTTCCGACAGACGGTGCAGCTGGACTTGCATTGGGATTATCCCGGGGCTGCCCAGGTCAGCATTTACGACTTGAGGGGCCGGGTGTTGACCCGGTTGTTTTCCGGTGTTCACGCCGCGGGTCCGCAGCGCCTGGTCTGGGAGCCGGGCGCAGGCATTCCCGCTGGGGTGTACCTGGCTGTGGCCGAAACGGGCAACCAGCGCCAGGTGCTGAAATTGTTGCATCAACCCTGATCATCCACCCAAACCCCTTCGCCCGATGGCAAACAGGCCAGAAAGACCAGTTTTTGCGCCGTACTTTTGCGCCGTAATTTTAGTTTTCCCTTTATGAGCAACCGAGAAATCCGTTACCGCGATGCCCTTCGCGAAGCCATGTCCGAAGAGATGCGCCGCGACCCCAGCGTGCTGTTAATGGGCGAAGAAGTGGCCGAATACAATGGCGCCTACAAGGTGAGCCAGGGTATGTTGGACGAATTCGGACCGAAACGCATTATTGATACGCCCATTGCCGAGCTCGGTTTTGCCGGCATTGGCGTGGGAATGGCCATGAACGGCGTGCGGCCGATTGTGGAATTCATGACCTGGAACTTTGCCTTGCTGGCCATTGATCAGGTGGTGAATGCTTCGGCTAAAATGCTGGCCATGTCAGGGGGAGCCTTTGGCAACCCGATCGTGTTTCGCGGGCCATCGGGTTCCGCGGGTCAGTTGGGTGCGCAGCACTCGCAGACATTTGAGAATTGGTACGCCAACGTGCCCGGCCTCAAAGTGATTTCGCCGTCCAACCCTTACGACGCCAAAGGCTTGTTGAAGTCGGCCATCCGGGACAACGACCCGGTGGTGTTCATGGAATCCGAAGTCATGTACGGCGATCCGGGAATCGTTCCGGAAGAAGAGTACCTGATTCCGATCGGCTTGGCCGACATTAAGCGCGAAGGGAGTGACGTTACCTTGGTGTCGTTCAACAAAATGATGAAGGTGGCATTGGCCGCCGCTGAAGAATTGGCCAAAGACGGCATTTCTGCTGAAGTGATTGATTTGCGCACCATCCGCCCGCTGGATATCCAGACCATCCTGCGCTCCGTGCGCAAGACCAACCGGGTCGTGGTCATTGATGAATCCTGGCCATACGGCGGCATCTCTGCCGAAATTGCCTACCGCATCCAGCGCGAAGCTTTTGACTACCTGGACGCCCCTGTGCGCCGGGTCAACGGTGCAGATACCTCCATGCACTACGCCCCAAACCTGGTTGCTGCCTACCTGCCTGACCCGGGCAAGGTCATTAAGGTGGTCAAAGAGAGTTTGTACCTGCCCAGCTGATCACAAAGCACCAGCAGCGGCAAGCCTTGGCGGTCGTCCCTCACGATTGCCGCCGAAAACGGCTAAAAACACAAGAGCCCGAACGCGCAAGCATTCGGGCTCTTGTATGCCAATCAGGTTTTGCTCAATCCAGCAACAAACTGTAGTTGTAAATCTTGTACGGGTAGTTGGGGTAAAAACCCTCAATAGTAGCCGTACCCTTGCTGTTCTTGATTTGCGATTCCACGTCTTGCGGGTTGGAGACCGGTTGATCGTTGACCCCGGTAATGATAAAACCGTCTGCGATCCGCGTGCGCTGCGCCAGCAAGCCCTGGCCAATTTTGGCCACTTTGACGCCGCGTTCAATCTTGAACCGTTCCAGCTCACTTTTCTCCAGCGCTTGCAGCGTTACCCCGAGTGTGGAGCTGCTGCTGACCTCGGGCTTGCTCAACAAAGAAGTGCTTTTGTCGGCATTCTTCAGCGTCAGGGTGGTTCTGCGCTCTTTGCCTTCGCGGAGGAAGTCAACGCTTACCTGGTCGCCAGGTTGGTATTTGCTCACCTGCTCCTGCAATTGCGGGAAACTGGTCACCTTGAAGTTGTTGATCTTGGTAATGACATCGCCCACGCGCAATTCCGATTCTGCAGAGGCCGTACCGGGAATGATTTCGGAAATGTACACACCGCCCAGATCATCTTTGTTGACGTCAATCAGCACCCCGAGGTACGCGCGCTGCACAATACCGTAATCCATCAGGTCAACAATAACCTTGCGCACGATATTGACCGGTACAGCAAACGAGTAGCCGGCAAACGTGCCAGTTGGCGTGGCAATGGCGGTATTGATGCCAATCAACTCACCGCGCGTATTGACCAAGGCTCCGCCGGAATTGCCGGGGTTCACAGCTGCATCCGTTTGAATAAACGATTCAATGGCCGGCTGGTTTTGGCCGCGGCTGAGGATGTTGATGTTGCGCCCTTTAGCGCTGACAATGCCCGCCGTCACGGTGTTTTCCAGTTCGAAGGGGTTGCCCACGGCGAGCACCCATTCGCCGATGCGCACCGAATCTGAATTGCCAAAAGGCATGTGGGGAAGGGCCTGGGTTTCAACTTTCAACAGCGCTAGATCGGTAGAGGGATCGGTGCCGATCAGCTTTGCTTTAAGTGTTTTTTTATCGTATAAAATTACTTCAATTTCTTCTGCGTTATCGACCACATGGTTGTTGGTCACAATGTAGCCGTCAGACGAAACAATGACCCCGGAGCCTGACGCTTGTCGAGGTTGCTGCTGCTGCTGGTAGGGCATTTGTTCCTGACCAAAGAAGTCGCGGAAAAAGAAGTCCAGGTTGCGGCTGTTTGAAGATGATGAAACTTTATAGGTTGTTTTTACGTGCACAACAGCCGGTGTGGACAGCGCAGCAGCAGCCGTAAAATCAATGGGTTGGCCTGGACTTGCCAGGATTGGGGCATCGTACCCGGCTAATCGGGTGGGGGGGTAAGAAGCCGCTTGAACAACAGTCGGTTCAGGTTGCAGCCAGCTGTAAAGACCTACAGCCGCGGTGGCGCTGATCAGCCCGACCAAGGTCATCGTGATTAGGGTTTTCCAATTCATAGGTCGTTCAGTGTTGTTTTTCAAAGAGGGATTTGTCATATGCCGCGGATGCATGCTAAGGCAACAACGGCAAATTACTTTTAAGTTGTACTTTAGACCGACGTCTTTAACAGTATTTAACGCCCGAGGGCATGTTCTTGTTCCCGAGGTCCGGCATCCCTGGCTGGTTCAGTTTTTTCTTCCCCGTATTTTCCCGTCCCCATGCCGTTTGATTTTACCAAGTACCACGGTGCCGGAAACGATTTTATCCTGCTGGATGATCGCCGGGAGAAGTTCCCGGAGGCTGATCAAAAATTGGTCCAATTGCTTTGCGACCGCCATTTCGGCATTGGCGCAGATGGGTTAATTCTGCTGCGCAACCCTTCATCAGCGGTGTTGCAAACGGAGGCGGAAATCCCTTCGACCCCCGATTTTGCCATGCTTTATTTTAATGCCGACGGCCGCGAAGGATCGCTGTGCGGCAACGGCGGCCGATGCGCGGTTCATTTTGCCGGCAGCCTGAAGCTGATCAAAACGGCAGCGGGTTCACGGACGCTTTTTTGGGCTTCAGACGGCCTGCATGACGCGGAGTTTTTACCGGACCACCGCATTGCTTTGGCCATGCACCCCGTGAAAAAATGGCAGGAATTGCCCGATTCAGCAGGGGGAATGGCCTGGGTGCTGGACACAGGTTCGCCACATTATGTCAGTTTTCAGCCCGATACATCCGGGCTGGATGTCGTGGCATCGGGCCGCGCCATTCGCTATGCTGAGCCGTTCAAGGCACTGGGCATCAATGTCAATTTTGCCGGTCCTGGATCCGGCAGCGCGGCAGACCCTTTGCGCATGCGCACCTATGAGCGCGGGGTGGAGCAGGAGACCCTTGCCTGCGGGACTGGGGCTACCGCCGTAGCTTTGGCGTACAGCCTCTTGAAGGGCACTTCAGGTGAGCAGACCATCGTTTTGAACGCGCCCGGCGGTTTGTTGGAGGTCCATTTTACCCGACAGGCTGCTGAATTTCACTCCATCCGGTTGACTGGTCCGGCAGTTCCCGTTTTTCAGGGAACCTGGTTTGGCCAGGTCTAGCCGATTCCCATTCTACCTCCGACAGAAACCCTCGCACGAACCATGATCAAGTATTACCGAAGAATAGACAATCGGATCGTGGAGATCGACGGGCCCCAGGAAGATTGCTGGATCAACGCGTATCCCCCCTTCGAACCGGACCAGTTAAACCAGCTTGCAGAGGCGATAAACGTGCCTTTTGACTTTCTCGGTGACTCCATTGACATCAACGAACGGTCGCGTTATGAGGAAGATGACGGCGTAAAACTGATTGTCATCAATACGCCTATAGAGAACTTTGATGTTAAAATGACGGATACGGAAGCGGATTACGTGACCATTCCGGTCGGTATCATTTTAACGGATACCCTGATTGTGACGCTTTCTTCGGCCCAAAATCCCGTGCTGGAGTGGTTTGTGCACAATGTTATTAAAAACCTGCAGCCCAACGAGCGCCATCGTTTTGTGCTGCGTATCCTCGAAAAAAACACCGCGTATTTTCTGCACTACCTCAACGAGATCAACAAACGCCGTTACCTCATTGAGAAAGAGCTGTACAATTCAAGCCGCAACCAGGAGCTTTCGCGCCTTTTAAACATACAGAAATCACTGGTCTATTTTGCCACGAATCTGCGCGCAAATGAATTGCTTATGATGAAGATCAAGCGGGGCAATCTGTTGCAGTTCAGCGAGCACGATGAAGACTATGACATATTGGATGATATTATCATTGACAACAGTCAGGCTGTGGAAATGTCCAATGTGTACGCCAACATCCTGAACGGCACCATGGATGCCTTTGCTTCCATTATTTCGAATAACCTGAACCTGGTTATGCGGCGATTGACCTCCATTACGGTCATTCTCATGATCCCCACGCTCATTGCCAGCCTTTATGGCATGAACGTCCGTTTGCCGTTTGCTGAGCGCCCTGGGGCTTTTTTTATGGTATTGCTGCTTTCCGGCCTTATTTCGCTTTTGCTGTTCTTTGTGTTCAGGGCCAGGCGCTGGTTTTAACAGACGCAAGTTTAGCCTCGGGGCATTGCGCCAGGGAATGCAGCGTTATTCCCGGCCTGGCACCCAAAATCGCTGACTGGCCTGAGAAAATTTTATCATGTTTTTGTGTTTCATAATGCGTTAAAAATCAGCTGGTTATTGCTTGGTGCTTTCGCAGCAGCTCCTTACCTTTAGGTAGCATCGCACGTTTTTTGCTGCGATGGTGCGCCTGGACGGGCTGCTGGCCTGAATTTTGCCTGAAGAATAGACCGCTTACAACGCACACCTCTACGCTACATGAGAATTAACGCTCTTCTTTTCCTCCTGTCTTTGCCCATCTCCTGGATTTCAGCCCAAACAGCGAGCCTTCCTTTGCAGGAAAAGCTCAAAAAACCCGTCTATGTGGTGCTGGACGAAGAGTTTGGTGAGGATTACAATACCCTGATCCAGGAAACCATGGCCACTTACTGGGTATTGAGTGAGTACCAGTTTATTGAAACTTCTGAAGTGCCCTTGCTTCGCGAAGATGGCAACAACTTGTTCCTCATGCTGGTCAAAGGTGAGGGCATTGATGCTGACGTGCGCGAGTACAAGCACGTACTGACCCTTGCGCATTATGCGCGCACTGGCCGTTACCGCAACAACATCACCGGGGTACCGCTCGATCTGGAGTCCACTCAGGATGCCCGGCTCACCATGATTCACGGCGCGCGGTTGCTGCAAGAGAAGCTGCGCTTCGAACTGGCAAAAGATGCCGGCGAGGCAGAGGATTTGGAATCCTGGCTGGAAGCCAGACGCGACCGCTTGAAGGAATCAACCCTGGTTTTATCAAGGGAATTTGTTGATATGGAATCCTCTGAATTGCCAGCAGTGTACAGCGGCAAAGTGGATTGGGTTAGCAGCAAGGAATTTGAGGCGCTGCTTCAGGCCCCTCAACCCGGCGTAGCCTATGCTATGGTTCACGGGTACAAGATTCCCGGGGGCTATGTCATAGAGAAGTCTATTGTTGAAAGCCTCAGTGGTGAATTGCTTTATTTCGCCACCGCCGGCAGTCCCAATGCGCAGGGAAAATTCTCCAAAAAAGACTTTAAGGCGTTGGAGTAAGTTGGAATAAACGAGCGCTCCAATTCACGCACGCAGGCCTTGAATCCACGCAGAAACAGGCATGCGTTTTCGGCCCTCGGGTTGCAGCTCCAGAATTTCCAGCCATTGGTCAGCGCACTTCATCCAGGCCTGATGCCCGCAAACATAGCAGGCTCCCGGTTCAGCATTTAGCAGGATATGTTCGTCTATGCTTCCCGTCAGCCGCTGGCTGGATTTGGTTGCTTCCGTTAGAAAAATACCTTGTGGCGAGGCTGGAAGTTTTGGGAGGTGTTCCGGCACCAAACGGGTTCGGTAAATTTTTAGGGTCTTGCCTTGCCAGGTGGTCCAGGCAGCGGGCGAAGGGCTCAGTCCCCGAACAAGATTGTGCAAGTCCGCGGCGGGTCGGTTCCAATCGATTTGAGTGTCGTCCCGGAAAATTTTGGGGGCCGTGGGGTAGTTTTCGCCTGGAGGCTGCGGCTGGCCGTTCACCTGGCCCTTCGAAATTTTTTCTACGCTGCTCAGCACCAATTCCGCACCCAGGACCATCATGCGATCGTGCAGTTCGCCCGTGGTTTCCTCCGGACCGATGGCCAACCGCACCTGATCGAGCAAGTCGCCCGTGTCGATGGCATGGCGCAAAAAGAACGTGGTTAACCCCGTTTCCGTTTCGCCGTTCATCACCGCGCGGTGAATCGGCGCCGCGCCCCGGTAAGCGGGCAAAAGCGACGCGTGCAGGTTTATGCTTCCCAGTGGCGGCATGTTCCAAACGGCTTCGGGCAGCATCCTGAACGCCACGACCACCTGGAGCTCTGCCTGCCATTCGGCCAATTCTTGCTGAAAGGTGGGGTCTTTCAGGTTGGTCGGCTGCAGCAATGGCAGCGCGTGTTCCAACGCGTATTTTTTTACGGGCGAAGGTTGAAGCTGCAATCCGCGACCGCTCGGTTTATCCGGAGCGGTTACCACGCCTACCACGTTCCAACCCGCTTCCACGAGCGCCTGGAGCGGAGCCACGGCAAAATCAGGGGTTCCCATGAACACCAGGCGAAGGTTAGGATGGCGATTCAAGCAACTAGTCTTTTATTCAGGATACAACAAATAGGGTTTCCTCGCCTGGCGAAAGGCTCGTAAACCCTCTGACCAGGAGGCGCGGATGGCATCTTCACTCAGGCCTGCTTCCAATTGGATGCGCAATTGATCCGTACCGGCCAGCCGGTCAAAGAACCCGTTTTCAAGGAAAAAGGGTTTTGCTTGTTGGCGGCTGATGAATTCATGGTAGGCAATCAGCGGACCGAGCATGAGTTGCTTTTGCTCGCGAAGCGCTTGGACCGAAAGGCTTTGAAAACTGCTGCCCAGGCAAGTTTCGCCTTCCAGCAATGGATGCGCTGCGCCTGGACCGGGTTGGGGTGTAAACATGAAACTTCCTATGCTAAACGACGGATGACCGATCACCTCAAACGGCCAGGGGGTGCCGCGGCCAACGCTGACCACCGTTCCTTCAAAGAAGCAAAGCGAAGGGTACAGCAAAATGCTGCGTTCGGTGCGAAGGTTGGGGGAGGGGGGAACAGGGGCAGCATATCTTTTTTTATGGTCCCATCCGCTGCACGGGACCACGGTCAGCTTTGCTTTGGTCTTGTTGGCCAGCCAACCCTCGCCATTGATCATTTGCGCCAATTCGCCGACGGTCATTCCGTGTACCACGGGGATTGGGTGCATGCCCACAAAGGAGCGGTAGGCAGGGTCTAAAATGGGACCGTCCGTGTAGTGCCCGTTGGGGTTTGGCCGATCCAGGAC
Organism: Bacteroidota bacterium; assembly: GCA_016124275.1. Classification (GTDB taxonomy): domain Bacteria; phylum Bacteroidota; class Bacteroidia; order Chitinophagales; family BACL12; genus WGOA01. Next base: position 16,699 of record WGOA01000005.1, on the reverse strand, counting down.
GAGCAGCGGAATTCCCTGTTCTGCGCAGGCCTCCATGACATAATGCAGGGTGCTGATGTAGGTGTAAAAACGGGCTCCTACGTCCTGAATGTCAAAAATCAGGAGATCAAGACCCTGCAATTGCTCCTTTGTGGGTTTTTTATTGGCCCCATACAGCGAAGTAACGCGCAGCTGGCTGCGTTCATCTACTCCGTCGCGGATGAAGGCACCGGCATCTGCAGTGCCCCGAAACCCGTGTTCCGGGGCAAAAATGACCTGGATCTGTTGGCCCAAAGCCAGCAGGGTGTCGACCAAATGCTCTTGGTCAATGAGGGAAGTTTGGTTGACCACCAACCCGATGCGCTTGCCGGCCAACAAGGGCAGCCAGCGCTGGGTCTGATCGGCGCCTGTTGCCACCGAAGCAAGCTCCTGTGCGTCATCGTACGCGCTCGCTGTGCTTGTTTGGCTTTGCACCGTCGTGCTGTCAGCATCAAAAGGAGGAGCCTGTTTCGTTGCCCCTTGCGCGCACGAAGGTCCAAGCGCCAGCATCCAGACCACGCAAAGCAGCAACAACCTTGGATTCAGGCGGGCAATTGGCATAGATTGTTCATTTTTACAGCGCGGTGAACGCCCGGAGTACTCATGCCCAAATATCTGCAATTGCCTGACTTTGCCCACCGGGTTTATCCCCAACTTTCCTGCCAATCCTCTTGAAACTCGCCTGGTTTGTCACCCAGCGCCTGGCGCGCACGCGTTCAAAAGCCTTTTCCCGGCTCATCATTCGCATTGCTACGGTGGCCATTTCGCTCAGCCTTGCCGTGATGATCATCACCAGCTCGCTGGTGCGCGGCTTTCAACAAACCATCAGCGACAAGGTGTATGGCTTTATGGGCCATGTGTTGATTACCCAACTGGACAGCCGTCAGGACCGCCAGACCTTTGACGACCTCCCCATTTCGGCCAATCAGGCTTTTTATCCGGTGTTGGCGCAAAGGCCCGGCGTTCGGCATGTGCAGGTGTTTGGGCGCAAAGCCGGCATCATCAAAAACGGCCAGGACATTGAGGGCATCATTGTGCGCGGTGTCGGTCCTGATTTTGACTGGGAGTCATTCAGCCCGTTTTTGGTCGAAGGGGACCCGCTGGACGGGGCAGCTCCTGAGGTGGATAACGGGATTCTCATCTCGCGCTCCACGCAAAAACGGCTGGGGTTTAAAACGGGCGACGAGCTGGCTGTCTTTTTTATCGATCAAAGTGACGAAGGCAAATTCCGCCAGCGCGCCCGCGAATTCATCGTAACCGGCATTTACCACACTGGCCTGGAGGAATACGACAAACTTTTTGCCCTGGCAGACATCCGTCACCTGCGGCGCATTAACGGCTGGGCCGACGACGAAGTGGGTGGATTCGAAGTGTTCCTGGACAACGCCGACGATCCCGCAGCGCTGCAGGCCTGGACCGAAATCATCGACGTTGAGGCCGGGCCTTTTCTGAGCGTGGCCAGCATTCGGCAGCTGGAACCCAACATTTTTGACTGGTTGAATCTTCAAGGGCAAAACGAAGGGATCGTCCTGACCCTGATGATGATTGTGGCGGTCATCAACATGGTTACCTCCCTGCTGATTCTGATCCTGGAACGCACCCACATGATCGGGGTGCTCAAAGCGCTGGGCGCCGGCGACTGGGCGGTTCGGCGCATTTTTCTCTGGCACGCCGCCTGGATAATCGGCATAGGCTTGTTTTGGGGCAACGTGCTCGGCATTGGACTGTGCCTAGCTCAGCAGGAGTTTGGCTTGATCCGACTTCCGGAAGAGTCGTATTACGTAACCGAAGCGCCGGTTGTCATTGATCCTATGCGTGTGGTGGTGCTCAATGTGTTGACGCTGGTGGTATGTACGGCTTTTTTGTTGTTGCCCAGTTGGCTCGTGACCCGGGTTAACCCGATTCAGGCGTTGCGTTTTGATTAGCAGTGAGAGGCACGCTGCTGCAGCCCAAGGTTTGGATGTTGGCCTTTGCTGCTATTTGGAATCAGGCGAATCCGTTGGCGGAGCATAGCCATACGGACAATGCCTGCAGCCGCTTTTGCAACAGTATCCCCGTTCCAGCAAGTAGTGCGCGGTAAACACCATTCTACCGAAAGGATCAAAATAGTAGTGCAGCCCCGCTTGCAAAGCCGGCTGGCGGCAGGAGCGGCGTTCGGGATTGCTGGCCTGGTCGTTCATGGCATGCCGATATAGGTATCCGGGCGCAAGGCGAACAACTCGGCTTTTACGTCAGGGTCAATGTCCAGATCCTGAATAAACGCCTTGATGGTGGCAGGGGTAATTTTTTCGCCAGTTCGGGTAAGGGCCTTCAGTTTCTCGTAGGGCTCTGGAAAAAATTCGCGGCGAAGAATGGTTTGAATGGCTTCGGCCAGCACCGCCCAGTTTTGGTCCAGGTCGGAGTGAATCGCCTCTTTGTTGACCGTGAGCTTGTCCAGACCTTTTCGAATGGCCCGCAACGCGATCAGCGTATGCGCAAACGGCACGCCAATGGAGCGGCTAACGGTGGAATCGGTCAGGTCGCGCTGCAACCGCGAAATGGGCAACTTGGCGCTGAGGTGCTCCAGAAGGGCATTGGCCAGGCCGAGGTTGCCTTCTGCATTTTCGAAATCAATGGGATTGACTTTATGCGGCATGGCCGAAGAGCCCACTTCACCCGCTTCTACCCGCTGTTGGAAGTAATTCATGGCGATGTACTGCCAGAGGTCCCTGCATAGATCAATTAATATAGTATTGATTCTTTTCATATTATCAAAACGCGCCGCAAGACCATCGTACTGTTCAATCTGGGTGGTCCATTGCTGGCGTTCCAGACTCAGGTAATCGCTCAGAAAAACGTTGCCAAATCCCGGCCAGTCAATGTCGGGATAAGCGGCGTGGTGGGCGTTAAAATTGCCCGTGGCCCCGCCAAATTTGCCCGTATGCGGCAACGCATTAAACTCAGCGAACTGCGATTCCAGGCGGTCAACGAACACCTTGATTTCTTTGCCCAGGCGGGTAGGGGAGGCGGGTTGTCCGTGGGTGCGGGCCAGCATAGGAATGTTCCACCACTCTTTTGACAGCGCATCAAGCCTGGAAATCACATCGCGCACTGCGGGTTGGTACACCGAGCGGCAGGCGGCCTTCAGGGCCATGGGAATGGCCGTGTTGTTGATGTCCTGCGACGTGAGTCCGAAGTGGACAAACTCCATCCAATCTTCCAAACCGATGGCCGAGAAACGCTCCTTCATCCAATACTCCACAGCTTTAACGTCGTGGTTAGTGGTTTTTTCGATCTCCTTGATGGCGGAGGCTTCGCGCTCGGTAAAATCGTCCACCAGGGCACGGATGGTCTCCGGGGCATCATCGGGGAGGTCGTCCAGTTGGGGTAAGCCCAGGTCCACAAGGGCCAAAAAGTACTCCACTTCAACGCGCAAGCGGTAGCGGATGAGCGCAAATTCGGAGAAATAGGGGCTTAATTCGCGCGTTTTGGACGCATAACGGCCATCTACAGGGCCAATAGCCGTCAATTCTGATAAAGCCATATGTTCTGGAAGGGTGTGAGAGGCATTTCCCGGACAAAGTTATGCCGTCTTACCTTTGTGCGGTGAATACCTTAACGCTTCGTTTGTTTTCAAAGCGCCGGAATACCTTGCGCTTGCTCTCCTGGCTGGTGCTCTTTGTACCGGTAAGTTTTTCCAGTGTTGCGCAAACGCTGGAGCTTTCCTCGTCTGCGCTGGCCTTTGGCGACGTCTTCACGGATGATCCCGCAGAGCTTTCGCTGGAATTAACCAATACGGGCGAAGGGGAGATTACCATCAGCGACGCCAATACCTATAACCCGGCATTTGAGGCACTGGACACCGCCTGGACGATTGCAGCAGGGGCTGCAGTTACTATCACGGTTCGTTTTTCACCGCGCCATAACATTCCGCACAACAGCGAACTGGTGCTGGTCACCAATTTCTATGAAGGCAACCTCACAGTTGATCTCACAGGGCGAGGGGTTTATCCGGAAAGCTATTACCTGCCCACGCAAGACCTCAGTCAGGAAGCGTTGAAAACCGCATTGAGCAACCTCATTGACGGCCACATCAGTTTGGGTTACACGCCGGCCCGCGATGAAATGTACATGGTCATAGACAACCAGCGGGTCAATGGGGCCGGTGCCCTGGTCAACACGCTGGAAGATTGTTACACGGCCCGCATTGTTGCCGGCTACATTGATCGCACCGACGCACAGAACAGCGACAACGTCAACACCGAGCACACCTGGCCGCAAAGCGAATTTGGTTCGGCTGAACCAATGCAGTCTGATCTATTCCATTTGTTTATTTCAGATGCTAATGCCAACAGTGTTCGGGGCAACCTGCCCTTTGGCAATGTTACCACCCCGGATTGGACGGGGGGAGGCTCTAAACGGGGAGGCGGGGTGTTTGAAGTTCGCGATGCGCACAAAGGCAGGACAGCCCGCGGTATGCTCTATTTTTATCTGCATTACGGCAACGAAGGTTCCTTCCTCACTGCCGGGCAAGAGAACGTTCTTCGCGGGTGGCACCGAAATTTTCCCCCGGAAATTGTAGAGCAGCGCCGCAATGACGCCATCTTTTTAGTGCAAGACAACCGCAACCCGCTTATTGATCATCCGGAATTTGACGAGCGAATCAGTTCGTACCTCTCCACAGCGGTAGAGCCGGTGCTGAGCACCGTTGTGCTTACCGAAACGGAGGCCAATTTTGGCATCCTCACCACAACAGGGGTCAGCAGGCATCGGGTGGTCTTCGTTGCAGATGGAAATCAACCCATTTCGATTAGCGGAGCCAGTGTGTCGCACCCGGACTTGAGTATTGCGTCTGTGCCAGCAGAAATTGCTGCCGGTGAAAGTGGGTACATTGAATTGTCCTATTCTCCAACCAGCACCGATGTTTTTAGCGACACCTTGTTTTTTACCAGCACGGCGGACAATCTTCCCACTGGGGCTGTGGTAATTTTTGGCGGTGCCACACTCATTGGGTTGCAGACGATCGAGGCAGCGTCAAACTGGCAATCCTGGTTTGCCGGATCCACGGAATTGCAGGTCGTATGGGGCGAACCTGTCACAGGATCGTTGCGTTTGTTTTCGCTTTCCGGACAACTTATGCATGCGCAATCCGTAGAGGGTGAAGCGCAGGTGCGTGTTTCCGGCCTGGATTTGCCCCCTGCCCATTACCTGCTGGAATGGGACGGCCCCTTCGGCTTACAGCGCAACTTGCTCTACAAACCCTGATTCCCGGCACATTTGGCCCGCTTGAATGTTCACCAACGGCTTCTAAAAAGGGTGTTGGTGTCCGTTTCGGTTCAAAAGAAATACCTTTGAACCCCATTTGCCCGGGGTTGTTTGTTTTATACACGCCTCCTCTTGCTTTGCCCAAACCCGTTCTGGAATGACCAAAAACTTATTGATTGTCGAGTCTCCTGCCAAGGCCAAAACCATCGAGAAATACCTCGGGAAGGACTTTAAAGTCATGTCCTCTTTCGGGCATGTTCGCGACCTGGCTAAGAAGAACGATGCTATTGACATAGAAGACGGATACAAGCCCAACTACATCATTCCTGAAGAGAAAAAGAAAGTAGTTGCCGAGTTAAAAAAGATTGCCAAAGACGCGGAGACTGTCTGGCTGGCTACTGACGAAGACCGCGAGGGCGAAGCCATTTCCTGGCACCTTTGCGAAGTTTTGAACCTCGATCCTCTGGAGACCAAGCGGATTGTCTTTCACGAAATCACCAAAGAGGCCATTCTAAAAGCAGTGTCCAAACCGCGGACACTTGATTTAAATCTTGTCAACGCCCAGCAAGCGCGGCGCATTCTGGATCGCCTGGTGGGTTTTGAACTCAGCCCGCTGTTGTGGCGAAAAGTGAGCAAGGGTTCTTCGCTCTCTGCGGGCCGTGTTCAATCGGTGGCCGTTCGCCTGATTGTGGAGCGCGAAGCGGAAATTGAGGCACACCAATCGCAAAGTCAGTTCCGCATTCAGGCCTTTTTTCTGGTGCCTGACGCCGATGGGAAAATGCGCGAACTCAAGGCCGAAGCGTCTAAGCGCTTTGACCAGGAAGAAGAAGCCCACGCTTTTCTGAAGGATTGCATCGGAGCGGCATTTCAGATTACCGACATTCAGGTCAAGCCCGCTAAGCGCAGCCCTGCTGCGCCCTTTACCACGTCTACGTTGCAACAAGAGGCCAGCCGCAAACTGAGTTTCTCCGTGGCGCGCACCATGGCAGTGGCTCAGAAATTGTACGAGAACGGACACATCACCTACATGCGTACCGACTCGTTGAACCTTTCCGAGACAGCGCTTGATCTCGCCGCCAAAGCCATTTCGGATCGCTACGGCAAAAAGTATTCCAAGCCACAGCGCTACAAGACCAAGAACAGCGGGGCGCAGGAAGCGCACGAGGCCATTCGACCTACCGACATGACCTTGGACCAGATTGGCATTGGAGGTGATGAGGAAAGATTATATAAATTAATTTGGCAGCGCACTATTGCCAGCCAGATGGCTGATGCCGAGTTCGAGCGCACTACGGTAAGAATCAACATCAGCACCCGGCCGGAAGAATTGGCGGCCAAAGGCGAGGTGGTCATTTTTGATGGCTTTCTCAAAGTTTACGCCGAAGGCACCGACGAGGAGCCTTCAGAAGAAATGGAGGGTTTGCTGCCTCCCTTGAAGCTCAACCAGGCCTTGCAGCTGGACAAAATGAATGCTACGGAGCGTTTCAGCAAACCCGCAGCACGCTATACCGAAGCTTCGTTGGTTCGTAAACTGGAAGAATTGGGCATTGGCCGTCCTTCTACGTATGCGCCTACCATCAGCACGATCCAGAAACGCGAGTACGTCGTTAAAGGCGATCGCGAGGGCGAAGTGCGTCCTTACCAGGTGCTGGAGTTGTCCGGAAAGGGCGCCATTGAGCGCCGCACAGAAACGGAAGTGACGGGCAAGGAAAAGGCCAAGCTTTTTCCTACGGACATTGCCATTCTGGTCAACAGTTTTCTGACCGAACATTTTGCGCAAGTGCTGGATTATCATTTCACGGCGCGCATTGAGAAGCAGTTTGACGAAATCGCGGAAGGCGAAACCGATTGGACCAAAATGATTGATGGGTTTTACCGGCCCTTCCACAAGCATATTCAGGAAACGATGGAAACGGCAGAGCGCGTCACCGGACAGCGCTTGTTGGGTCCGGATCCTAAATCGGGCAAACCGGTTTACGCGCGAATGGGTCGCTACGGGCCCATGGTACAAGTGGGCGAAACGGAGGATGAAGAAAAGCCGCGCTTCGCTAAAATCGTTGGCGAGCTCAGCCTGCAGACCATCACCCTGGAACAAGCCATGAACTTGCTGGCCTTGCCGCGCACGTTAGGCACATTCCGCGATGATGACCTGGTCATCGGCTCCGGTCGTTTCGGACCCTATGTGCGCAATGCCGGTAAATTCTATTCCATCCCGCGCGACGAAGACCCGCGAACGGTTACCGAGGAGCGCGCGCTGGAAATCATTGAAGCCAAAGAGGAATCGGATCGTCAGAAATTCATTATGGCTTTCGACGAGCACGACATTCAGGTGCTGAACGGCAGATGGGGACCCTACATTAAACAAGGAAAGAATAATTATAAAATTCCTAAAGATGTAGATCCGGCTACCCTTACGCTGGAACAATGCCAGGAGATCATCAGCGCTCCGCCCAAAGCGCGTTCTCCCCGAAAAAAAGCTAAGAACGCATAAACAGACTTGCCTAACTTTCCGCGTGCCTTCACCCGATTTGCTTTCGTCTGATTCGCAGTCTGCCAATTTTCTTTCGCCCAAAGAAATTGAGGCGCTGATTTTTTTACTGGATGATCCTGATGAGGCCATTCACCATTCCGTTTCCGAACGACTGGCCGAGCAGGGCATGCCGATTATTCCTTTGCTGGAGAAAGCGTGGGAACACAACATGGATCCGCTGTTGCAAGAGCGGGTGGAGCAGTTAACGCACCGCATCCAGTACAACGATGTTCGAAAAGCCATAGAGCGCTGGGCGGCAGACGATGGCGAGGACTTGCTGGAAGCGGCTTTGCTGTTAGACCGCTATGCCTACCCGGAACGCGACCAAACCGCTATTCGCGAGAAAGTGGCTGAATTGCGGCGCGCCGTGTGGCTGGAGTTATCCCAGTACCTCACTCCCCTGGAGAAAGTTCATGTGGTCAACCAGGTGTTGTTCCGGCATTTGGGTTTTGCCGGGCTTGACGACCTGGCCCGCGACCCGCGCGCGGCCTACCTCGGTACGTTGTTGGAAACGCGCAAAGGCAACCCACTCAGCTTGGGTTTGCTCTATCTGATTCTGGCCCAACAACTGGAATTGCCGGTCTACGGGGTGCGTTTTCCGCAGCACCCACTCCTGGCAGTGACGGAGGGATACTTGTTAAATTTTGCGCGCCCGGCGCTGCGAGACCAGGTTGTTTTTTACCTCTATCCTTTTCGGCATGGAGCTGTGGTCACCGCCCGCGACATTGAAGAAAATCTGCAAAAGGCAGGGGTAAAGGCCCGTCCGGAGTTCTACATGCCCGTGTCCAACCGCAGCATGTTTCAGGAAATGCTCCTGATTCTGGAGAACCTTTACCGGGGCAAAGAGCAACTGGATAAGGCCACAGAAATTGCGGGTTTGCGCGCACTCCTGCACGAAAATGCGCTCCCCGCTGCGGAGCATGGAAATTCGGAAGCTTAGGAACGACAAGCAGTGAGCGGGTTGATCCGGCCTCGCCTAAAAAAGCTTAGTGGGCTCAAAAAACTTGGCCGGAGCTCAATCGGGCATTAACAGCCACGCCTTGATAAACTCGTGCAGTTCCCCGTCCAACACGGCCTGAACGTTGCTGGTTTCGTGTCCCGTCCGCACGTCCTTGATGAGTTTGTAGGGGTGCAAAACGTAGTTGCGGATTTGTGATCCCCACTCAATTTTCTTTTTGGTGGCCTCCGTTTTGTCCCGCTCGTCTTGCTGCTTGCGCAACTCCATATCGTAGAGCCGGGACTTCAGCATTTTTAGTGCGGTTTCGCGGTTGCCATGCTGGGAGCGCCCTTCCTGACACTCTACGACGATTCCGGATGGCAAGTGCCGAACGCGCACTGCGGTCTCCACTTTGTTCACGTTCTGTCCCCCTGCACCGCTGGCGCGGAAGGTGTCCCATTCCAGATCAGCGGGGCTGATGACGATTTCGATGCTGTCGTCCACTTCGGGATAAACAAAGACGGACGCAAACGACGTATGCCGGCGCGCGCTGGAGTCAAACGGGGAAATCCGCACCAGGCGGTGTACCCCGTTTTCGCACTTGAGGTAGCCGTAGGCAAATTCCCCTTTGATTTCTAAAGAAGCGGAGCGGATGCCCGCCACATCGCCCGGCTGGTAGTCCAACTCGCGAACGGTAAAGCCCTGCTTTTCGGCATACATGCGGTACATGCGCAGCAGAATATCTGCCCAATCGCAGCTTTCCGTTCCGCCAGCCCCGGAGTTAATCATCAGAATAGCGTTCAGCGAATCTTGCTCCTCGCTGAGCGTACTCTTCATTTCCAAACCAGCCATGACGTCTTCGGCCTGGCCTTCGGCTTCGGTTAAGTCCTGCGCGCTGGCCTCGCCTTCCGCCACAAACTCCTGGAGAATCTCAAGTTCCTGGACAGCAGCTTCTGCCTTGCGGTACTCCGCTACCCAGTTCTTTTCAATCTTGAGTGCGCGCATAATTTCCTCGGCCTTCCGGGGATCGTCCCAAAAGCCAGGCTGAGAACTTACGGCATCGCCTTCTTCAATGCGGTGCAGGCGCTGGTCAATGTTCAGGTACTGCCTGAGGGTTGCCAGTTTTTCGGCCAGGTGTTTTTGCGTTTCGGTAGCCAGGGGATGCTGCGTTTTGTGGATCAAATACCGGGGGAAAGGCCCGCGCCGCGCTGAGCAAGGATGCTCTTTGCGAACCGGGCTTTTTGCCGCAGCCGCAAAGATAAGCCTCGAACGTTTGTTCCCGTGCCTGAGAACGGCCCGCTCAAAGTCCTGGAAAGAAAGCGTCTTGTTGGTGGTACAACCGGCATCGGTTGCCGCGAACCCGAATGGCAATGACGTCAAACCGAACGCTCTGGCAATCAGGCCTTGATCCCAGGAAGACCATACCCGCCTGTCCCAACTTGCGCTGCTTGCCGGGATTTACCGCTTCTTCCGGTCGGCTGGGTGGATCCGTGCCGGATTCCCTCCTGGTTTTTACTTCAACCACCACCAGCGTTTCGCCAAGCTGCGCAACCAAATCCAATTCAAGCCGGCCATAACGCCAGTTGCGCGCTAAAATGCGGTAACCCTGCCGTTGTAGCCAGTTGGCGGCAACCAGTTCACCCCGTTTGCCCAACCCAGCGCGTTTTTGGGCGGGCGTGTGCTCCGATGTTGGCTCGATGGGCTCTGGCCCAGGCTTCAACGTGCGCCCCCTCTTGGGCAGATTGTCGTTTCTTTGCTCGCGGTTCTTCATGACCGGGCAAGATGGTGCCAGCACCCGCTGTTCAAGGCAATGAAGCCCTTCGAACTACTGGATTGTTCATAACCTTTGCGCCGATAAACCCGTTTTATACCTGGCAGCAGCGCTTTTGCCCAGACTTTCACCATGACGCATTCCATGGAAGCCCTTATCCAGACCTTTCCGGCGCAACTCCGGCAGGCTTTGGACATTGCACAAAACGCCACCCTCAAACCTGCTGTGCCTATACGCCAGATTTTGGTTGCCGGCATGGGCGGCAGCGGCATTGGTGCGGATCTGGTAGCGGCATTGGCACGGCCATCGGTGCCGATGGCCACCGTGAAGGAATACACCCTGCCAACCTGGGCAGGCCCGGAGACCCTGCTGCTCGCCTCTTCTTATTCCGGCAATACGGAGGAAACGCTGAGTGTCCTGGAGCAGGCCACGGCGCAGAAATGCCGCATTGTGGGCATTTCGTCGGGGGGTACAGTGGCGCAATTGACCGCCGAACAGGGTTTTGATCATATTTCAGTACCTGGGGGAAGGCCCCCGCGCTCAACGCTCGGCTTTTCAGTGGTGCAACAAATGCACGTCCTGAGCCACTACGGCATGTGCCCGCCTTATCGCGAAGCGCTGCTTGCCATCGCCGACCAGTTGGAGGAACAACAAACGGCCCTTCGAACCCAGGCAAAAACATTGGCCGCCCGCTTGGTCAACCACACCCCGGTGCTATATGCCGCATCGCCCTGGCAAGCCGTCCTTTTGCGCTGGGTGCAGCAGATCCAGGAGAACGGCAAAATGTTGTGCTGGATGAACGTATTGCCCGAACTCAACCACAACGAGTTGGTGGGGTGGAAAGACCAACGCGATGATCTGGCCGTCTTGTTTTTCAGCAGTGCATTGGACCACCCGCGCACTGCGCGCCGGTCGCAGATTACGCGCGGTGTCGTTGAATCGTATTGCAGGCAGGTGTTGGAAATTGCCGGTCAGTCCACGGACGCCTGGCTCCAGACCTTTTTGTGGATTCACTTAGGCGATTGGCTCTCCGTAGAGCTCGCTGCCTTGCGCCGTGTTGACCCGGTAGAGATTGCAGTCATTGACCGGCTCAAGGAAGAACTGGCAAAATGGGAGGAACGGTCGTGAAAAGCGAGTCCTCTGCCGGTTTGTCCGGCGCTTCCTTGAGGGAAAGCGTTCAATGGGCGGACATGGGCAGGCTCCGCTATGCCGATGCCTGGGCCTTGCAGGAACAGCTGTTTAACCGATCTGTGGCCGCTAAACTGGAACGCCGGGCCTTGAACCTGCCCAATCATCAGGGCAGCCACTTTTTGCTGTTGGGCGACCACCCGGAGGTGTTCACGCTCGGCCGCAACGGGGCTGAAGCGAACCTGCTCGTTTCGCCGGAAAAACTGGCTGCAGAAGGCATAGACTTTTTTCGCATAAACCGCGGCGGCGACATCACGTTTCACGGCCCTGGCCAGTTGGTGGGTTACCCCATTCTGGACCTGGATTGCCTGTTTACGGACATTGGTCGTTATCTGCGGCTCATCGAAGCCTGTGTGATTGAGGTCCTTGATGGTTACGGGTTGAAGGGGGAACGGCTTCCCGGCGCTACGGGTGTCTGGCTGGACCCGGACAATCCGTTTCGCGCCCGCAAGATTTGCGCCATCGGTATCCGCGCAAGCCGTTGGGTGACCATGCACGGCTTTGCCCTGAACGTCAACACCGATTTGGATCGCTTCCGGCTCATCATACCCTGCGGCATCACGGACAAAGCGGTTACTTCGCTGCAGGCCGAGCTCGGCCACCCAGTGCCGACGGAGGAGGTGAGAGAGCGTTGGCTGCACATCTTTTCCAGGCTTTTTGAGGTGAATTTGACACGTAATCAGGATATTTTAAATCATTGAAGGCCATTGACTTAAATGGTTTAAATTCATTAGTTAGTTGAAGGCAAAGAAACACCTCACCAAGGCCGAGCAAACGGCAAAAGCGGCCGCCATCAAATTGGCAGCAGCAACCGAAAAAGCGGATACACCCCTTCGCTTTGAAGAGTTGGTTTTTGCCGTTGACCCCGGCCAGGAACCCATGCGCATTGATTTGTTTTTGACCGGAAGGGTGGAGAAAATCAGCCGCAGCCGAATCCGGCAGGTGGCGGACGCCGGACTCTTGCAGGTGAACAGTCTGCCGGTAAAAGTCAATTACAAGGTTAAACCCGGCGATCGGGTCGTGCTCTCAATGCCCCGTTTTCACGAAGAAGGGCCCATGCAGGCGGAGGCCATGGCCCTGGACATCTTGTTTGAGGACGAAGACCTCCTCGTGCTCAACAAGCCCGCAGGTTTAGTCGTGCACCCTGGTTCCGGCAATTACCAGGGCACCCTGGTGCATGGCCTGCTGCACCATTTCCCCGGCGTTTCAGCGGAAGAAATGGACCCTGAACGCCTGGGTCTGGTGCATCGCCTGGACAAAGACACCAGCGGATTGATGGTGGTGGCCAAACGGCTCTACGCCGCTGAATCGCTTTCGCGGCAGTTCGCTGAACGGACCACGGAGCGTTTGTACGAAGCCCTTTGTTGGGGCGAGTTTGAGGGTTCAGGCGGAACCGTGACGGGCAACATTGGGCGGCATTTGCGGCAACGGCTGTTGTTTACCGTGTTTCCCGAGGGGGAGGGGGGCAAGCATGCCGTAACTCATTATACGGTATTGGAGAATTTAGGCTATGTTAGTCGTGTTGCCCTTAAGTTGGAAACGGGCCGGACGCACCAAATCAGGGTGCATATGCAACACATCGGCCATCCGGTCTTCGGCGACCCGATGTACGGGGGCAACCGAATCGTAAAGGGCACCGTCTTTACCAAGTACAAACGATTTGTTGAAAACTGCTTTGCCCTCATGCCGCGACAAGCATTGCATGCGCGCGTACTCGGCTTCACCCACCCCAAAACCGGGGAGCGGCTCCGTTTTGAAGCCGATCCCCCCGCTGATCATTTGGAACTGATCCAACGCTGGCGCCGCTATGCCGGAGCGCTGGGCTTAGATACCAGCCTGGAGTTTGCCGACCAGGATCTGTCCGACCAGGATTTGTCCGACCAGCCGGGCGATGGAGGCACGGATAAAGCCAAGGCATCGTTTGCGAATCCGGAAGCCTACGACGACCAAGAGATCGACCTTGCCGATGAGGGGCTTCTGGCGCCGGATGAACAGGAAGAATGGGACGAAAACGGCGACCAATAACGGGTCTTAGGCACTTCATTTTTGGGGCAGCCGAACTAAATCGGTAAATTCGTCGTTCAGCCAATTAGCTTTATTCTCCACCTGCTTTTCTTTTTTTACCCTCTTTTTCATGAAAACCTGGACAAATTTCCTTCGATCCGCGCTTTCGCTCGGGCTCATCGCGAGCGGCAGTTTAGTCGCGCTGGCCCAGTCTGCCACCCATGATCACCAGCGCTGCGGACAGCAACACGCGCTAGAGCAATTGTACGAGCGCTCTCCGGAAACCCGCGCTTCGGTACAGGCTGCTGAGCAGGCAGTTCAAGATTACGTGCGTCAAAACGCCGGCAATCTCAGGGTCCAGGAAGACATTATCTACATTCCTGTGGTGGTGCATGTGGTTTGGAAATCTGCCATTCAAAACCTTTCCGATGCACAAATCCAGTCGCAGATTGACGTGCTGAATGAAGACTACGCCATGACCAATCTGGACCGCGCCAGTTTGCGCAGTTCGTTTAACAGCATTGCTGCCAATACCCAAATTCAATTCTGCCTGGCTGAAACGGACCCGGACGGCAATTTCACCACCGGAATTATCCGCAAACAAACCGGTAAGGCCAGCTTCAACGATACGGACACGGCAGGTTGGGACGGGGTTAAAGAATCCGCGTACGGAGGCTCTGATGCCTGGCCGCGGTCGCAATACCTGAACATGTGGGTCTGTAACCTCGATCCGACATCCGGTGTACTGGGCTATGCATACCCACCCGGTGTTGCCGGAGCGCTGGATGGTGTGGTCATGAATTACCGCTATTTCGGGCGCGAAGGGGTGGTCATACCTCCCTACAACCTCGGCCGGACAACCACCCACGAAGTGGGCCACTGGTTGGGGTTGCGGCACATCTGGGGTGATGGCGGCTGTGGCGTGGATGATGGCATCAGCGATACCCCTACTGCCAGCGGTCCGTACTTTGGCTGTCCTTCGCCCACCGCAACAACCTGTGGCTCGTTAGACCTCTGGGAGAATTACATGGATTATACCGACGACCGCTGCATGGTCATGTTCACCGAAGGCCAGGGGGTGGCTATGCGGAATGTTCTGAATACCGTTCGTTCCAGCATCCCGGTTTCGCCCAAATGTTACTTTAATACCGGGGTTGAGGAGCCTGCCCTTGCGGTTGGCAATGGCCTGCAGTTGTTCCCCAATCCGGTAACGGGCAATGTCATCCAGTTGGTCTTGGAGCAAGCAGCAGCAACCGAAGGGATGCTGCAAATTTTTGATGCAACCGGGCGACAGGTTTGGAGCCAGGTTCAACCTGCCGGGTGGCAACAGGTGAGCCTTCTACTGCCCGAATTGCCCAATGGCTTTTACTTGCTTCAATGGTCGGGAATGAACAGCGAAATCACGCAGCGTTTCGTCATTTCAAAATAGCTATTAAGTGCCTCAATATGAACCAGATACGTTCATTTTAAGAGGCTTTGAAGCTTGAAAAGAGCCGGGAAATATTCCCGGCTCTTTTCATTATAATTCCGGATATTGCCTCAAACTGGAATTTGCCATGAAAACAACGCTACTTTTTTCTTCTCTGTTCGTAGTGGTCGGCACCGGGCTGGCTACCGCTGTCCAGGCACAGGTTTGTGATCCTTCTACAGCCCCTCAAAACCTGACTTCGACGTACACCGCCGGGGTAGGCGCTCAACTGCAATGGGATGCTGTTCCTGGCAGTATAGGGGTTCAGATCCGCATTGATCTTCCTTCTGGCTCTGTGCTAAACCGCCGTATTGTTGGGTTTGAACGCGACCAGTACAACGTTCCCGACGGCTTGTTAAGCCCCGGCACCTACACAGTGCGCGTCCAGGCTGCCTGCAGCAGCACCCCGCCGTACAGCGTAACGCCTATTTCCGCCCCTTCGTCCTTTACCAAAGGAACAGCGGGTTGCCCGGCTACCGTCACAGACATTGACGGCAATGTGTATAACACAGTCAGTATTGGTTCGCAATGCTGGATGAAGGAGAACCTGGCTACCGAAACCTACAACAACGGAGACCCAATTCCAGGCAACCTGGACGCAGCAACCTGGACCAGCACCACCAGCGGTGCACAAGCAGTTCACAGCGGCGTAGCCGCGAACAAAGCCATCTATGGATTGCTGTACAATTGGTATGCCGTTAACGATGCCCGCGGGCTTTGTCCCACGGGATGGCACGTGCCTACTGATGGGGAGTGGACGACGTTGACCACAGGATTGGGCGGAACGGCCGTCGCCGGTGGAAGCCTGAAGCAAACCGGCACCACCGCTGCCGGAACCGGTCTTTGGTTCGCCCCAAATACCGGCGCTACAAACTCCAGCGGATTTACCGGCCTACCCGCAGGCACCCGAAACTTTACGGGTGCATCGTATGCTCCGCTAAGCCTGAACTGCGATTGGTGGACGTCCACAAAAATCGGGGGAAGCAGCCCGTACTACCGGCAGGTTTATTACAACAACACGACAGTCGGGCGCTTTTTGCTCCTGGAAACCTATGGTCTTTCGGTGCGTTGTTTGAAGGACTAAGGCTTTAACATCATGATTTACCAAAACCCAGTCCGGCCCTTTGGCCAGACTGGGTTTTTTTTTGTTTTACTTAAATTTCTTTAATAACAGCCTTTTGATTCAAGACCTGTTCACCCTACCTTTTTCCGTGGTGAGCTAATCACGTTTAACGATGAAAAACATCTATCGCCCAGCACTGCTGGCTGTCCTGTTCGCCGGTCCATTGGCCTCCTTTGCCCAACCTTGTGACCCAACATTTCCCCCCGTCAACCTGGAAGCTACCTATACACCGGGAAGTGGGGTTTTGTTGGAATGGGATGGCATACCCGGCAGCGTTGCCGCGAGGTTGCGCGTCAATCTGCCAGGAGGAATGACCTTCAACCGAAACATTATTGGTGCTGAACCCGACCAATTTTTTGTACCGGAGACTTTTTTGGTTCCAGGCAGCTATTCCTGGCGCGTATTAGCAGCTTGTT
>WGOA01000082.1 GCA_016124275.1 Bacteroidota bacterium | reverse complement strand
CGTTGTCGATGACGACCCGATGCAAATCCAAATGATGAGCGATCATCTTAAAGATAAATTTTCATTCGATATCCGCGGGTTCTCTACAGGCGAAGAAATGGTCAACAATTTGCCCAACAAGCCGGACATCGTTGTGCTGGATTACTACCTCAACAGTGTTCAGGCCAAGGCCAGAAACGGGGCGGAGATCTTGCAGTTTATTAAGCGAGAGTTCCCCGACATGCATGTCATTATGGTCTCCGGGCAAGATTCCATGGAGGTTGCTGTTGATACCATGCGCTATGGTGCAGCAGATTATGTGGTAAAGGGCAGTAACCAGTTTGTTCGTTTGGAGCACTCCATTGAGAAAATCTTTGCCCTTGATCGCCTGCATGATCGGGTCGGGTACTACCGGACACTCAGTATTGGGTTAGTGGTAGCCGTTGTCCTGATCATTGTGCTGACCGTCGTTTTGGCTGCTTTGGGTGTGGTCTGAGTTAAGGGCACCTCTAAAACTGCTGAGACCATCGCGCTGTGATTGCCTGAGCAATGCATTTCGCGTTATGAGCGCTTATCCGCCTCAACCGCCCGCAGTGTAGCGCACGTATTTGAGCATTTTGCTTTCGCCAATCATGTTTTCCCAGCGAACCATGACATTGGGGTAACTCCTGTTAAACCAGTACTTCTCCACCACCTGATCTCCAGCATTAAGGGTAACCAGCCAGGTTTGATACTCCTCTTCCAAAAATACGAGCGTCTCGGGCTTTTCTACTTTCATCGTAAACTGTAAGGGTGGGGATAGCGCAGGCATGCCTCTTCGGGGTATAGGGTACACCCCGCAAGTCAGGCTTTTGCCTGGTGTGAAGGCCAGATTTCTGAGCAAAAAAGGCAACTGATCAGCCAGCAAAACTCCTTGAGCCATTTCAAGTTCGGCTTCCGGCAAACTTCCCTTAGCAGTCAGGGATTTGTTCTTGGGAACCGGGGTCCAGGTGCGAACGGAATAAGGGGCACCAGTTTCAGGATTTCCAAATCGCTCAGCTCCCTGTGTTTCGTAAACCCTGGACCAGGATCTTGGTTGTGGAAAGGGTTTTGCGCTAAACCAGCCCTCTTGTTTGGGCCACAGACTATCTCCAGGTAAACACTGAAAAAACCATGCGGGCTCCGATGGAACGCCCGGTCTGGCGGGAAGGACTGCCCGCGAGAGATAGGTCACACTTTCAAACTGGTTCTTTTCGCGGTAATCCATTCGTGTTTCATAGTAAACGCATTCTTCCAGGTTGTCCTGCCAAAACGGGGAGATGCCCCATGCTGGCATCAGTCGGGGCTTCAGACTGTCCCAGGCAGAAAATGCTCCGGAAAATGCGCTTGGAATAGTTGGGAGCGAAGCATCAGTTGGCTCCTGCTCAACAGATTCGCTTGTGCCACAAGCTGCCAGCAAGGCAAACAGGCCCGTAGCGAACATGAATCGCATGCAAATTCTTCGGAAAAGATTCATGCTTCTTCAGGTTGTGTCAGCGGCTCAAAAAATCCGGTTCTGCGATTCTTGCGAACATTATTACAGGGAAATGCGATGCCATTCATGGCAACATAGACGCCAGCAGGGAGAGCTTGCGCATAAGCCAGCGCATTGCCGAGATTGAAAAATCCGTCCGAACTTCCAAACTTATAGGGAATCATTGCGCCCGTAAGCACGATGGTCTTATCTAACCCGGCCTTAGCCAGGTAAGCTGCAGTCTCCACCATGGTATCGGTCCCGTGCGTAATCAAAAGACGATTTTCCTGGCAGGTACTGCAATGGTGCAGAATAATCTGTCGGTCGGAATCCGTCATTTCCAAACTGTCAATCATCATCAACGTTCGAATATGAATCGGGAGGGAACACCGGCCAAGCGAAAACATTTCCGGTAAATGGGTGTCCTTGAAATACAACTGACCCTGGATCATGTCGTATTCTTTGTCAAAAGTTCCACCGGTTACCAGCAACCGGATTGGGGGCACCTGCATGCGTGTTCGTTTAAGTCCGCAAGTTCGCAATTCCCCGACTATCGCGCGTGCCCTGTTGGCCAAAAGGGCCGCCTTGTTGCCTGGTCAAAGCCCTAAAAATGATGCGATGGCGCGTACTGCACCTGCTACACCGGAAATCATAAAAAAACTGAGAAAAAAAGCGGCGTACATTTCTGGAAAACGAGCCAGTTCTGCCATGATTCCTTGCTGCAGAAAACTGGTTGCCAAGGCTAAAATAACAGCCAACAGCAGGTAACCGAGCAGGCAGCGCAAACTGTATTGGAGCCAGTTGCCCGAGAAAATCCCTGCAATTGCAGTAGCCGATGAAAAGGTCAACAGAAAGGTAGCCACAAGGCTCCAAAGCACTTCGCCGGAAGCCCCGGAAGCCCGTGCTATCATCAGCGACAGACATCCTGCGGCCGCCCACAAGATCAATCCCGCCCCAACAAAAACAGTGGGGCGGAGCCTAAGCGTATTGAGCAGTTTAGCCGGGATGCGGTCTGCGTCAGGCATTAAAAGAAGGAATAGCCGCAAAACATGTTAGCTTAACAAAAGAGCCCTGCCGAAGTTCGACAGGGCTCTTGATAAGGTTGAACATGGCACTTGCCAGGCAAACTACCGGTAGCAGTCAAATTGGACGTTGTTATCCAACTGCCGAACGAAGTAGGTGATCAGTTGCTCATAAGACTCCACTTTGTCAATGCGTTCCCAATTCCCACCCTCTCTTGCGCAACCGATGTGGGGCACAAACTTGGTTCGGGCCCACCGAACATCTTTTTTGAAGATCATGGTAGCCCCTTTGTCGCGCTGAGCGGCATCGGCATATGTGGAATGGGTAAAAATGGCATCGACATAATACGTGGTGATCAGGTTCCGCATTTTTACCGGCAAGGAAAGCAGCAGGTCTTTATGAGCCGGATCCTTGTACAGGTCAAGGCGGTAGCGAATGGATCCATGGGTAGCCCCGCCATCATCCCACTTGTAAGTGGCGGCATCCGTACTCAAGTAAACGAATTGAAAATACAACGGGCGTCCGTTGTTGTTCTTTGACTTTTCTACCTGACCACTGTGGCTTTGCGCTAACAATGCCTTATTAACAATGCCCTGGGCCTGCCCAGCGAAAACTGATGCCAGAAGGACGACCAATGAAAGAATACGGTTCATGACTTGTTGGTTACAGGTTCGGGAAAAGGAATTACTTGGATGCGGTTTCTTCGGTCGGCCTGCGGGTTTTCACTTTTCCCAGCACCGTCTCGCCAGCGCATTTACCTTGCCCCAGCGCGTCTTCAATGCCGGCCCGATAATGAATTCCGCCGTAATGACGGGACTCTGCAGCCTCTCTGGCCGCTGCCCAAAAGTTGTCATATACACGAGGGGGAAGGCCAATAATGACGTGCGTGGAGTCCACAAAAGGCTGGTCTCCAAGCAAATCGGTCAATACTGTTGCAGCAGCAGCAGAAAAACCGGAATGTCCGGAGGCATACTCCGGGAACGGAGGAGTCTCCACCCACGGCTCCCAGTCCGGATCGCCCATGAATTCGCGCACATACGTTTTAGGACGCACCATATTTACTTGAAACTTGGTGTACCATACTGCAATGACAGCGTCAGCCATAGCCATACTGGTTAGCGCGTACATTTCTACCGCTTCGTCCAGCTTCATGGCGCGTGAGCGAACCATATTGTTCATAATGTAAACCCAGTGGCCCGGAGGTGTAGAGGTTTCGCCCGGATCGTCTGCCCAATACAAAGCAATAATCCGCTCGTCTTCCGTCACGTTCTGGTCTTTTTCGTAAACGGCATAAACAGCCTTGTAGAAATCTGATTCAGGATCTGTGGAAAATTCTGGAAGAGTGGAGGCAACAGGACCCTCAGACGGTGGATAGTTAATGCCGCAGGTCTTGCCTTCTGCCATAGCAAATGGCCTCAGGGTGCCCCAAAGCGGCTCGAGCGGCAATTGGCCAAAGTCGGTGGGTTCCCACAATTCGGGCTTTCCTTCGCGCGAAGGCGATTTGTAGGTTGTAGAAGGAAGACGGGTTTTATCAAAACGGTCGGTTTTGGCCCACTCTTCAACAGCCAACGCCAGCGTTTTGCCGTACTCCTGGGAGCGTGCCATGACTTCTTCTGTAACACCGGCTTCTCTGCGAGCAGCAAGTTTAGCGTCCACCATGTCGTCCAGGGTTTCCACTTCACCAGTGATGTTGCGCTCCAACAAAAAGTTTATGCCTTGGTACATGGCTTCGTGAAAGACCGTGAGCCAATCGTACTCAAGTTTGGTATCGGGTCTCGGTAAATCTGGCATCTCGTTCAACTGCCCGGATAAGGTTTGGTACGCAGGCATACCGGGGAGCACGGCTTCATACATGATTACGCCTGCGTAAGCGTAAATGCGAGCTGCTTGCGGAGGAGAGATTTTTTCATTGGCCACATGGTAATAAAGCAATTCCATCCAATCCACAATCTCCTGCCCGGAATAGTCTGCGGTAGGCGTTGAGACTGAATTGTAAAACCCTTCGGCAGTTGTTCCGGCATCTTTGGAGGTGCAGGACGGTGCAATGAGCCAGGCCGCAAGAGCGAATGTGGCAAAAAGTTGACGATGCATCATATCCATCTTGATTTGTTAGCCCTTTTGGGTGGGTGGGCAGTTAGATCGCAGTGTAACAATCGTTAAAACAGGGGCAAATATACGCAATTCTACCTGCGGGAATAAGCATGCTAAAGCATTCCTGACTCTGTGGAGAAATAATTTCTCGTGATTATAAACCCATAATAATCAATCATTTAAAGCTACCTGGAAAACATTATTCGCTGCAATTCGTATCGGGGGAAGGGTTGAAAACCCCCATACAACCCCTATCTTTGTCGTTAAATTTTTGCTTGATCATGAACTTTCTCCGCCGTCATTTGTCCCTCCCCTCTCTCGGTATTGCCCTTTTTTATATTGCTGTTTCAATGCTGGTTTCTTGCACCAAGAAAACGGATGAGTCCTGGAAAAAGACAGAAATCATCGATATGGATAAAATCGTATCGACAGACGGCAATTCCGGGATGATGTTCGACATTCTCACAGGAAAAAGCACCGGACTTGACTTTAATAACGAAATCATTTCGGACTACAAAGTCAATGTGCATTACAATAGTTATGCTTACAACGGAGCGGGCGTTGGCGTTGGCGATTTAAACAACGACGGATTACCCGATGTTTACATGGCCGGCAACTGGGTATCCGATCGAATCTACCTGAACAAAGGCGACCTCAAGTTTGAGGATGTTACCGAAAAAACCGGCATCGCCAAACACAAGGGATACAGCACTGGCGTCACGATGGTGGACATCAACAACGACGGCTGGCTGGACATTTACGTCTGTCGCGACTGGTTCAAAGAAAAAGGCAAAAAGAATGACTTGTTGTTCATTAACAATGGCGACATGACTTTCACGGAGTCTGCCAAAGAATGGGGGCTCGAGTTTGATGCGTTCTCCACACAAGCAAACTTTTTTGACTACGACAACGATGGTGATCTGGATCTCTATGTAGTCACGCACCCGGATGATTGGAACGACAAACTCAAGCTCAAGTACTTTGTCAAAATTGAAAACGGAGAAAACCAAAGCGATTACTTCTTTCGCAACGACGGAAACAAATTCACCAACATCAGCAAGGAAGCCGGGATCAACAACCACGGCTACGGCTTAAGTGCCACCGTAGGCGACATCAACAATGACGGTTTTCTTGATCTCTACGTGGCCAATGACTTTGCCATGTACGATTATATGTACATAAACAATGGCAATGGCACGTTCACCGATGCCACCAAAGAAAACCTCAAGCGAAACTCCCACTTTGCCATGGGGGCTGATTTGGTCGACGTCAACAATGACGGACTGTTGGATATCTACACGGTCGATATGGACCTGGAGGATAACTACACAGTAAAAACCTTCACCTTCGTTACCCGCAAAGAGCAATTTGAGGCAATGGAAGCCGGTGGCTACCACAGCCAATACGTGGGAAATGTTCTCCAGCTGAACAACGGCAACGGGCACTTCACCGAAATGGCTCGCATGGCAGGCATCAGTACCTCCGGTTGGAGTTGGTCACCACTTTTTGCCGACTACGACAATGACGGTGATCGGGACTTGTTTATCTCCAATGGCAATGGCCAGGATTTCCACGTCGATAATACCGTTGGCTACCACCGGTTGCGCCGGGCAACCCGCATTGGCGACAGCCTGATGTATGCTGAATTGCTGGAGAAGTACCCGCCGAATCCACTGGTTACACCCAACGGCATGTTTGAAAACAACGGTGATTTATCGTTCACCGACCAGCGACACGGTTGGGGCGTTTACTTCCCTTCAGCAAGTTACGGAGCAGCCTATGCCGACCTGGACAACGATGGGGATGTGGACATTATCAGCAACAACATCAACCAAAGCGCCTTCGTCTACCGAAACAACGCCGCTAAACTCAAGCCGGAAAACACCTGGCTGCGGATTGCTTACCGCGGCCCGGAGAAAAACCGCCTCGGCCTTGGGGCACGCGTAGAAGTTTATACCCGGGACAACATGCTTTACGAGCAACACACTCAGGTTCGCGGATATATGTCTTCTAATGATTTAATTAGCCATTTCGGCTTGGGTACTTCGCCAAAAGCAGACAACGTCGTGATTACCTGGCAAGATGGCAAGCGCCAGGTGCTCAGCGATGTTCCATCAAACCAATTGCTGGTATTGGATTATGCCAATGCCAAGGAACAAGTGGACATCGCAAACCTTCGGCCATACCTGAACACCAACCAGTTCTTCAGCAAAACAGAACCCGCCAATCTGGGTTTGGATTTTGCACACAGGGAAAACGATTATGACGATTTCGATCGCGAATTCCTGATTCCCCATAAATTGAGTTACCTCGGTCCTGGTCTGGCTGTTTCCGATGCCAACGGTGATGGCAGAATGGACGTCTATGTCGGCAGTGCACAGGGCAGTTCAGGGGTGTTGTACCTCCAGGGTGCCAATGGCAAGTTCAGCCGTCAAGAGTTAGCCGCCGCTGCAGCAGATGCCAAATCAGAAGACATGGGCATCCTGTTTTTTGATGCGGACACCGATGGCGATCAGGACCTCTATATTGGCAGCGGGGGAAGCGATTACGTGGCTGGAGCAGAAGCCCTGCAAGACCGCCTCTATTTGAATGATGGCAAAGGCAATTTTGCCCGGGCCTCCGATGCCCTGCCGGTCATGCTAACAAGCACTTCTTGTGTAACGGCTTCCGACTTTGACGGCGACGGCGACCTGGATCTTTTCGTGGCCAGCCGTGTGAAACCCGGAAGCTACCCTGACCCCGAACGCGCCTACCTGCTGCGCAACGACAAAGGAAAATTCACGGATGTGACCAAGGATTGGGGACCAGACCTCACCACACCTGGTATGATTTCTGCCGCACTCTGGACCGACTTCGATGGCGACAACAAACAAGACCTCATCCTGGTTGGCGAATGGACGGCCCTGGAAGTGTTCCAAAATACCGGTTCAAAACTGGTCAAGATCAAGGAAACCGGCGTTGAAGATGTCACTGGCTGGTGGAACAGCCTGGTAGCTGGCGACTTTGACAATGACGGCGACATGGACTACATCGCCGGGAACTTCGGTATCAACTGCAAATACAAGCCCGGTACCGACGGGGCCATTGAGGTTTTTGCCGATGATTTCGATGGGAATGGCACCAACGACATTCTACTCGGGTATTACCAGAATGGTGTCCTCTATCCGATAAAAAGCCGGGAGCGGATGGTGGAACAATGTCCTGGACTGCTCCAAACAATGCCTACCTGGGATGCTTACGGCCGGTCAACCATTTACGACCTTTTTGGCCAGGAGGCTATGGACAAAGCGCGTCAGCATTTGAACGCACAAACCTTTCGCACCACTTATTTCCAAAACGAAGGCAATGGTCGCTTTTCCACAAAGAAAATGCACAACCTCCTTCAAGTCTCTTCCGTGTACGGTATGGTGGTCGCAGATATTAACCATGATGGAAACCTGGATGTAATCACCCAGGGCAATTACTATTATCCTGAGGTAGAAACTAACCGACAGGATGCCAGCATTGGTCTGGTACTGCTGGGCAATGGCGACGGCAATTTCCGGGCCCTTCCGTCCCTGCAAAGCGGCTTCCTGAGCCCGCTTGATGCCAAGTCATTGGTGTGGCTGCCCATGGGTTTGGATGGTCCTCCTCTCCTGCTCTCCGCCAACAACAACGGTCCTCTGTTGGCACATCTGTTGTCGGGCGAAACGGGAACGGTGCTCTATGCAAGTTCTTCGGATGTTCGGGGTGAAATCCTCCACAAAAACGGCAAAACCACGCGTCTGGAGTTTCCCAAAGGCAGCGGATACCTTAGTCAGGGTGCCCAGGCTGTCTTTGTCCCAAGCACGGCTGTATCTGTTCAATTCTTTGATGCTAAGGGCAATGCCCGTGCCGTATGGCCCGCTTTGCAAGCAAAGCAATAAAAGGCGTCTAAGTCGAAGAAATCGCAAAAGCCAGGGCTGAGGTTTACCCAAACCACAGCCCTGGCTTTTTTTGGCTACGGTTCTCCTTTGGATATATTGATTGCGCGAGCGTAACTTTGTGCCAGTTGGGTTTTATTTAAACGCGCCCTTGTTTTATCCTAAGCTTTTTTTCTTTTGATTTAGCCAGGATATAGGCGTTCATTGTTTTTTTTAAAATTTTTACTTCTTTCCATGAACATTTTTGTAGCTAAACTCGGCCCCGAAACAACCGGGGAAGATCTCAGGACTTTGTTTGAACAGTATGGGACAGTAGACACGGCCAAAGTCATTTTTGATCATGAAACTGGCAATTCCCGTGGTTTCGGGTTTGTAGAAATGCCCGTTGATGAAGAAGGCTATGAAGCCGTAAACGCCCTCAACGATACGGATATCCACGGAAGTCGCGTTGTCATCAAAGAGGCTCGTCCCCAAGGCGAGTACCAGCCCGATGGACGGGGTGACGATCGCGGAGGCTTTGTGCCCCGCCCAGGTGGTTTCGACAGCAACCGAAGCAGTGGCTTTACGGGAGGACGCGGTGGCTTTGACAGCAGTCGCGGCGGTGGATACGACAACAATCGCGGAGGCGGGTTTGGTGGCAATCGCGGTGGATACGACAATAACCGAGGCGGTGGTTTTGGCGCTAACCGCGGAGGTTACGACAATAACCGCGGAGGTGGTTTTGGAGCTAACCGCGGAGGATACGACAACAACCGAGGCGGTGGTTTTGGGGCCAATCGCGGCGGTTACGACAACAACCGAGGCGGTGGTTTTGGAGCTAATCGCGGAGGATACGATAACAACCGCGGAGGCGGGTTTGATCGCGGCGGTTACGACAACAACCGCGGATATGACCGTGGAGGTTATGACCGTGATCGGGCTCCTTTCGGTCAAAATCGGGATCGATTTGCCCCTGAGCGCAGACCGCAAAGCCGGGAAGATGAAGACCTCTATCGTTTCGAGGAGTTCATCGGCAACAACGAGTAACCACCGCAGGTCTTCAAAACTTCGGAGGCATTTCTTCGCGAAAATGCCCATTTAACAAGACGCGCTGTTTAAGGCGCTCCGTCTCTAAAACGACCGGCAAAATCCGCTTCAAGTGGCTCAACAGGTATTTCTGCCGATCAGTTTCGCGCGGATAAAGCAACAATTGGTACTCCTCTTTGATGCTTAAGCCGACCAAATGCCCAATTTCAAAGGAGTTGATATCAGAGGGCTTTTCGAGTTGGGGTTTGTCAATGCGCAACAATTGCTGCAATTGGCGCAGGTAACCAAACAGCATGCTGCTGACTTCGGAATCGTGGTCCATTGTTTCGTCCCGGTAATCAATGATGGCCGCTGAGTAGGTTTTGTCCGGAATTTCCCGCAAAAACTCCAAAACCCGGAACACCCTTAGTCCTCGGGTCCGGACATCCATTTTACCATCTTCGTACACTTGGTCAATAGAAACCAACTCCATTTCTGTTCCCCACTCATTCAGGTGATCATCGATGTAAGCCGGAATGCCGAAGGTTTTGCCTTCGGTCTGGCAGTCGTGGATGAGCTCCTTGTAGCGCGGCTCAAAAATGTGCAGGTTCAATTGCTCTCCTGGAAAAGCGACTAAACCCAATGGAAAGACAGGGAGAAACTTGGGCATAACGACAAAGCTTCAAATTTAGGCCATGTGCCTAAAACAGCCAATCCCTGAGGCTTCATCCAAAGAATTCTTCAGCAAAAACCCATGTAATTATATATCTATCGTACTGTCCATGTTTCATTGTTTTCATGCAAAAAGTTCACCGCTCAATGTGTTGTGCCAAAAAACTGCAACGAGAAAGAACGCCTTTCCCTCGGGAAAAGACAATTCAGAAATGTGCTGGCTGTGCCATTGATTATGCGCACATCTTGCCCAATTTTGTTTGATCAACAAGCATAAATGGCCAAAAAAGGCAAAAATGAGGTACTATGCTTTGGCCAAAATGTGACTGTTGCTTGCCTTGGATTGCAAGAATATCGAGCCTATAGCGCAGCGAATCGCATCCTCACTCAAAACCGTTCCCGGTCTTATGAACATCGAACAACTTAGGAACCATGCCTTGTCCAAACCCGGGGTTAGTGAAGACATGCCTTTTGGTGACGATGTCTTAGCCTTGCGTGTAGAGGGTAAGATCTTTGCGCTCGTAGCCTTGCAGGCGACACCCCTTAGAATCAACCTGAAATGCGATCCTGAAGAAGCCATTCGCCTGCGCGAAGCCCATGCGGCAATTCTGCCCGGTTACCACATGAACAAGCAACACTGGAACACCGTTATCTTGGATGGCACGCTAAATCCGGCCCTCGTGCGGGATATGATGGACGCAAGCTATTCGCTTATCCTGGGTTCGTTGCCTAAAGCGCTTCGCACCTCGCTATCGCCTAAACGTTAGCTGGCAGCCACTCCATGAACTCCTGGTCCCCACAAATTCTGTTTGAAGACAACCATTTATTGGTTGTAAACAAAGCGCCCGGCGAGATTTGCCAGGGAGATAAAACTGGCGACGAACCCCTGCCGGAAAAACTCAAAACCTTTCTCAAGGAACGCGACGAAAAACCGGGGAATGTGTTTTTGGGCGTTGTTCACCGGCTTGACAGACCGGCAAGCGGCGTCGTCGTCCTGGCTAAAACCTCCAAAGCCCTGGAGCGAATGAATGCCCAGATTCGCGACCGCGAGATTGAAAAAACCTATTGGGCCATTGTACCCAAGCGGCCGGATCTTGCCGAAGGACGTCTGGAACATTGGCTGATCAAAGACCAGGCAAACAACCGGAGTAAAATCGTTCGACCGAATACGTCCGGAGCTAAACTGGCTGTGCTCACTTACGCGCTTCGCGCCAGCCTGGAGCGCTACCACCTCATAGAAGTATCGCTTGAAACGGGCAGGCACCACCAGATCCGCGTTCAGTTGTCGGCTATTGGCTGTCCTATTCGCGGCGATTTAAAATACGGCAGCAAGCGCAGCAACCAGGATGGCTCGGTATCGCTGCACGCGTCGCGGTTGCGTTTTGTCCATCCGGTGCGCAAGGACATCATCACCATCAACGCCCCCCCTCCCCCCGATCCACTCTGGAGGCTGTTTGTCAAAGCCCTCGGCGAAACGTAAAGCCATCAAAAAGGCTCCCCCCAATCGTTGGATTGTGCTAATTTGCTGCCATGAGCACGCTTTGGCGCAACTGGTCGGGATCGGAAGAATGCAGGCCGGCAGCCTATGAGCAACCGGCTGATACCGCGGCCGTGCAGGCCTTAATTAAACGCTGCCGCAGCAGCGGACAATCGCTTCGCGTTACCGGAGCGGCACATTCCTTTACAGGCCTGGTGCCAACTGACCAAACCCTGGTCACCCTGCACAAACTCGCCGGCCTGGATCAAGTCAGCGAGGACAGGAAGACGGCTACAGTGTGGGCAGGGACGAACCTTCGCACGCTCGGCCAACTGTTGCACGCTGAGGGCCTGGCCCAGGAAAACCTGGGCGACATAGACGCGCAGGCCATTGCCGGGGCCTTATCTACAGGCACACACGGCACCGGCGCGGGCTTCGGTACCCTTTCCACCCAAATTGAAGGGCTGGAAATAGTAGATGGCACCGGTCAGGTACACTGGCTGGATAACCATAATAAATCTGATGTTTTTAGTGCAGCCCGCATTGCCTTGGGATCCTTCGGGTTGATAACGCGCATGAAATTGCGCACCGATCCTGCCTATCGGCTGGAATTTGTGACCGGAAAGGAATCACTAAATGACGTATTGATTAATTTTAAAAATTATTTAAGCCGTCACCGCAACTACGAGTTTTACTGGTTCCCTTACTCGGGCATGGTACAAAACAAGTTTTCCGATAAAACCGATAAGCCGGCGCAAGCGCACAAAGCCACCGAATACCTGACCGATATTGTTTTAGAAAATTACGTATTTAAATTATTTTCTGAAATTGCCCGGATTTTTCCATCCACCTGCGAGAAAATCTCCCAAATTTCGGCAAAAGCGGTTTCCACCAGCCGCAAGGTCAACTGGAGCCATCAGGTCTATGCCACTGCCCGTTTGGTTCGTTTTCAGGAAATGGAATACAACATTCCCCGTGAAGCCTTCAAAGACGTGGTACGCTTAATGGAAAAGCGAATGGCTCGGGAGCGCTTTCGGGTGCATTTTCCCATAGAATGCCGCTTTGTCGCTGCCGATGACATTCCGCTGAGCCCGGCCTATGGACGCGAATCAGCCTACATTGCCGTCCATATGTACAAAGGCATGCCCCATCGGGAATTCTTTCAGGCCATGGAAGAAATCTTTCTGGCTCATGAAGGCCGACCGCACTGGGGAAAAATGCATTCGCTGGAGGCAACAGAACTGTCCAAACGGTACCCGCTTTGGGACAACTTTCAAAACCTCCGCGAACAGATGGATCCCGACGGTATATTCCTGAATCCCTACCTGGAAAAGCTATTCGGGGTTAGAAAAGCGGCTGTTCAGCGCCCAGGTCTGCGGGTCCAGGTCTGAGGGTTAGCGTCGCCTATCCGGAAACCCATTCCCGCTTCTAGCCCAAACGATGCGTTGCGGGTTGCAGCGTACTCCGGGGCCCGACGCGTAGGCTCGGTATTGATGTCGGTCATACCGACGTAAAAACGTCCCAACAGCCGAAAGTAAAACGAGTCTCCAAAGTAAAACTCCGCTCCTGCCCCACCGGCCAGACCAAAGTCAAGGCTTTCAAAAAAATCCTCCGGTCCAGTCAACTCATCGTAGATTCCGCCTGGCAATTCTGCAAAAGGTACGGAGTCACCATCCAGGAAGTAGCGCATTGTGGCATCCCCGCGGATGCCTACTTGCGGACCGAAAACCCCAAGAAAGTTGGCCTTTTCACTTCCGTTCCGGTAGCGCAGCAAGAGCGGAACCTGTCCGTAAATCAAATCCACCTCCTTGCGAACAACAAAAACATCGTTAACTCCATAAATTAATTGAAGTCCTATATTGTCTTCGTAATTTTGACCCATGTGGGAAAATTGAAACTCCAGTTGCACTCCCCAATGATCGCCGTAGTCCACTCCAATCGAACCGCCGTAAGCAGGCCCACTGGTTAGTTCGTAGTCCATTTCGGACAAGCCATAATTATTTTGATTCAACAACCAAACGCTCTGGTAGGCCACCTTAGGTCCCAAATGCATGACTTGTGCGGTTGCCGCTGTCCGGAAAAAACCGATTAGAAAAACCACCCCAAGGAGAATATAAATCAGCCGTTTAAGGCTCCCGGGTGCCGGCAATGAATTGGACATAGTTGCAATTTACCCCTCAAAATTAGCGATCGAAGCCAACAGATATGGCCCTTGAGGCCATAGCCCCTTTGCCCCGAATCTGAACCCAGTACAAGCCCTCCGGCAATGCTGCCAGCGGCAAGGTCAGCGAACTGGTTCCTGCATGCCACTCTGGTCCGGCAGAAGCCCTCACCACCCTGCCCCCGGAATCGAACAACGTCCAGGTGAGCGCTTCAGGCTGCGCCATTTGCAGCGGCACCACGGCGGTATTGCTGGCCGGTTGAGGGAAGGGCTGACCGACGATGGGGCTGCCGGGAGGCGACTCCAACCCAACGGCCCACGCAGACCAGTCCACGACAGCCTGCACCAGCATGTCGATGTCTTCAAAGTCATAAGTATCGCACACGGGGTTCCAACTGCCATCGCTCCAGCGCTCCCAGACCACGCAACCCGAGCCGCAACCATCTTCGGTTCCCGGAAGGTTTATGGTGTCGCCAGGTTTGAGGTTACTCAAATCCAAACTGAGAAACACAGAACTGCTGAACGCTGCCGGTGCGGGAAAAGCCAGTACGGCGAAGCCAGCCGCAGTGTCCACGTCGCTGAGGCGAACGATATCGGTAGCCGTCAAAAAGCTTTCCGGGGCTCCGTTTTCACCCACGCTCCAGGCTTTAATGCGAATGCTGCCGTTTTCTCCAACCACTTTGCTGCCCCAACGCACTATGGCGTGGGTGACAAAGCCTGTTCCGGCCGATGGCAAAAAAAGCCGTTGGGCTTTTTCGCGGTCGCCGAGCAAATTGTTGCCAAATACGGGGCCAACACCAGGCGTCACCCAGAGCACGGGTTCCTCCAGACAGCTGCCGAAAGACTCCGGTGAAAGCGTGTCGATTTCCCCTGCTGAAGACCTTTGAATCAGGGGCGCAACAGCCGCAATTGCCTGAGGGTTGCCAATAGACAGAGCCAGGACCAGGAAGGCTGAAAAGAAAGCCGGATTACTCATCGGGAGGTAAAGGAACAGCAGACCGGGCAGACCCGCACCTCCCCGCTCGCAACAAATCCAGGCTGTGGAGAACTATTTTTGCCTTGTTCGGGCCGCCGAACCCCTTCCCCCGCATGCGTATTCTTCCTTTTATCCGGCATTTGGCTACCGCCCAAACCAAGTACCGGATTCATTCCCCCTTTGTTTTTTCGCTGGTCCAGGAAGCCCTGGGCAATGACCGCGGGTATTACGCATTCTCCGAAGTAGAAGCCCAGCGGCGGCGCTTCCTCGCCGACAAACGGGTGGTTCAGCGCACGGATTTTGGGGCCGGAAAAAACGGGCGAAGGGAGGCTGTTTCCCGCATCGCCCGGGTTGCCGCATGCCCGGCATCACAAGGCCGCATGCTCTTTCGGCTGCTCCACTTTCTGGGGACACATCGTCAACATACAGCAGAGGGCCCGAACACACGGCTCAATGTGCTGGAAATGGGCACTTCGCTGGGTTTGGGCACCCGCTACATGGCTGGTGCGGGCGTCCACGAGCGACTGATTACCATGGAAGGCGATCCCGCCATAGCGTCCATTGCCGCCGAGCATTTACGCGGGCAATCCCGCGTAGAACAGCGGATTGGACCTTTCCAGGACACCTTGCCCGGCGCTTTGGCTGAACTTCAACAACTCGATTTCCTGTACCTGGACGGCGACCATACGGAAGCCGGCACCACAGTGTACGTCAAGGCCTGCTTGCCGTTTGCCGCATCTGATTCCTGTTTTGTGTTGGACGATATCCACTGGTCAGAAGGCATGGAGCGCGCCTGGCAACAGGTCTGTAGCCTGCCTGAAGTCCGCCTCAGCATCGATTGCTACCGTTTTGGCTTGCTCTTTTTTCGGCCCGCTCAGCGGCAAAAGGAACACTTTTTGCTGTTGCCCTGAACGCCTCATAGAAACCGGGGAAGCGCTAAAAATCAGCGCGAACGCAGGCCTTTACCAGGTCCGCCAAACGGTTTGTAAGGGCGGTTGTTGTTCACTTTTGGCACCTTAACGATTCTTTAACGCCTGTTCCGGCCTTGTTGCCTTATTTTTGGACACCCGGAATGGCACATTCCGGCTATCCATATATCGGCAACCATGACTAAAAGCCTGCTGTTAACCCAAGCCATGAAACAGACACTCCTGGCTGCACTCCTCCTCGTCATGACGGGGATTGCAGCAACCGGGCAGAATTCCCTCCCGGATAACTTCCACCTCAAGACGTTGAAAAACGGCCTGGAAGTGCTGGTGATCGAAGATCCCAGCGTACCCTTGGCTACCATTGAAATTGTGGTCCGCAATGGCGCTTATTGTGAGCCACCGGAGTACGATGGCCTCTCGCACCTTTACGAGCATATGTTCTTTAAGGCCAACAAGGATTACCCTTCTCAGGAAGCCTTTATGGACCGCGTTAATGAATTGGGCGTTTCCTTCAACGGAACCACGTCAAACGAGCGGGTCAACTACTTCATTACCCTGAGCAGTGAAAAGTTGGTCGAAGGGCTGCAGTTCATGAACTCGGCCATTCGCTATCCCCTCTTCCTTGAAGAGGAGCAAAAGAAGGAAAACCCAGTGGTGGACGGCGAGTTTCAGCGCGCGGAATCAAACCCTGTTTTCTTTCTGCTTAAAGACATGGATCACCAGCTTTGGGGTGACCTGTACAGCCGCAAGAACACCATTGGTGACCACGACATTATCATGACGGCCACCAAAGAAAAGATGATCACCATCAAAGACAAGTACTACCACCCGAACAACTCCATGCTGGTAGTGGCTGGTGCAGTTTCCGCGAAAGACGTGTTCAAGCAGGCCGAAACGGTCTTTGGTGATTGGCCTGCCGCTTCGTTTGATCCGTTTGAGAAATGGCCTATCCCCGAATTTCCTCCGCTGGAAGGCGACAAGCCTTTCATCACGATCAGCGAAAATGCGCAGCTCCCCATTGTGATGTACAGCTACCACGGACCGGATACCCGCAATGACTTACCGGCAACTTATGCCGCGGATGTATTCAGCTTCGTCTTGCAGCAGGCCAGTTCCAAGCTGCAGCAGGAAATGGTGGATGCCGGTCTTGCGCTGCAGGTTGGTGTCAGCTACTCCACCCTGATGCACGTAGGTCCTATCCAGATTTTCCTGGTGCCAAACCCCATGCGCGTTGACGAAGCCATTGCTGCCCTTGAAACACACATCGCCCAGTGGGATGATCCGAATTACTTCACGGATGAGCAATTGGAAAATGCCAAAACGATGCTCGCCATTGAAGACGCCTACGGCAAAGAAAAGACCTCCGACTTTGTGCATACCGTCACGTATTGGTGGGCTTCTGCCAGCATCGATTATTACATCAACTACGTGGACAATCTGAAGAAGGTAACCCGCGCCGATATCCAGCGCTACGTGCAGACCTACATCAAGGACAAGCCGCGCGCAAAAGGTATTCTGCTGTCGCCGGAGATGCGCGACCAGATGCTGCTCACCAAACTCAACATGTAATCCCCAACCACCTTAACGATGAAAAGATTATTCGCTATCGGGTTGGCTTTGCTGCTGCCCGCCGCCGCGCTCCTCGCCGGCAATACCACCGAGTTCTACGTGGATGGCCTAAAGGTCATTCACCGCCAAAGTCCCAAGGACGTTATCAGCGTGAGGCTGTTTGTTCAGGGCGGTTCCGCCAACTATTCCAAAGCCAAAGAAGGGGTTGAAGCCCTTGCGTTTCAGGTGGCTATGCAAGGGGGCACCAAGTCCATGGACAAGGTAGCTTTCCAAACTGCTGCGGAAAAGATTGGCACCAGCTTTGGTTCCAATACCACCTACGATTACGGCGATCTTTCCATGACTTGCATCAAAGCATTTTGGGACGAAAGCTGGAAACTGTTCTCCGATGCAGTGCTCAATCCGGCCTTTGCATCCAGCGAATTCGAAACCATGCGCGCGCAAGCGATCGCCACTGCCAAGGGCAATGAGTCTGATCCCGATGCGCATTTGCGCAACCTGGCCATGGTCCATTCCTTCGGTGCCGACAACGACTACGGAAAAATTCCTTCGGGTTCCGTCAAGAGCCTCGAAGGGTTGTCGCTCGGTGACCTCAGCAGCCATTATGCCAGCGTTGTGGGCAAAAAGAACGTGTTTTTGGTAGTCGTGGGTAACATTGACGCCAAAGACCTCAAAGCCAAAATCGAGGCAACCTTAGGCAACCTTCCCGATGGCAACAGCCCTAAAGTGATTAAGCGTACGCTGATTACCGAGGACGGCCATTACATTGAAGAGCGCGACATTGCCACCAATTACATCCGCGGTCTGATGACGGCACCGCGCATGAATACCCCCGACGGTGTTCCGATGTTGGTGGCCATGAACATCCTCGGCGATCGGTATTTTGAAGAGCTGCGCACAAAACGTAGCTTATCTTATGCTCCTTCCGCTTTCTATGCACGGTCGGTGGTCAACAACCCCTACAACGTGATTTACATCTCCACGCAAGACCCCAAGCAGTCCATGCAGGTGATGGTTGAAGAAATCAACAAAATCAAGAAAGATGGTTTTGAAGCCAGCGAACTGACCAACACCAAGCAAAGCTTCCTCACCTACTATTACATGGAATTGGAAACCTCCGCTTCCCAAACCAACAGCATAGGCATGGCCGAACTGAATGGTGGCTGGGAAATGGGTGAGGATTTCACGGATAAAGTCAACGCCATTACGCTCAATGACCTCAACCGCGTTTTCGACACCTACACCAAAGCCATTAAATGGACCTACCTGGGCAAAAAAGCGGACGTTGACGTGGCTGACTTTCCCAAGCCCATTGATATCCCTGCCAAGAACAAACCCTATTGATCATTTAGAGATGCCTTTTAACGCTACCCGATAGCGTGTATTGGGCAGCAGCGCCGATTTCCCCTAAGGAAGTCGGCGCTGTTCGTTTTGGCGTAATTTTGCGCCTTCAGTCATGCTGCTCTACCCCAATGACCTGCTCCACGCTTTTGAGCTGGATAAAATTGCCGACCGGCTGGCCGGCCATTGCCGCTCTGCGCTTGGCGTAGAGCACGCGCAGGAGCTGCCGATCCTGACCGATGAAGCGGAAATCAACCGCCGGTTAGACGAGGCCAGCGAATTTCAGAAACTGTTGCGCAGCGATGCGGCCTTTCCCCCGGATGAATACCCGGATGTGCGCGCGGAAATTGCGAGCATGGACCAGGATGAGGCGGTGTTGGATGAAGAGTCTTGCGTGCGCCTGCGCCGCCTGGCCCGGGCCTACGACCATGTGCAGCGCTTTTTGGTCAAGCACCGCGAAACCTGTCCACGCCTGGCAGCGCTGACTGATGGGCTGGCTCCCAACAAAGAGGCCATTCGCGCCATTGACCTGATCCTGGATGAGGAGGGCAAAATCCGGCCCAATGCGTCCCCGGAATTGGTTCGAATTCGCCGCGACATGGAAACGCGACGGCGCGAACAAATGCGAGCCTTTCGCTCGGTGCTTCAACGCCTGCGGCAAGCCGGCGTGCTTGCCGAAACCGAAGAAAGTATCCGCTCCGGACGGCAGGTCATTGCGCTCAAGGCCGAACATAAGCGCAAGATCAGCGGTATCGTCCACGACGAAAGCGATTCGGGCCGAACCACCTTCATTGAACCGGAGGAAACCGTTCACCTGAACAACGAAATCTCTTCGCTGGAACGCGAAGAGCGCCGCGAAATCCTGCGCATTCTGCGCGACCTGACCCGCACCCTCACCCCGCACCAGGACCAACTCGCTGACAGTTTGCTCCGCCTGGGCTGGATTGATTTCTGCCGGGCCAAAGCTTACCTGGGCGAAGAACTCGATGCTTCCCGCCCGGTGGTCCAAAAAGGCAGCCGCATGATTTTGCACTTCGCGCGGCATCCGCTTCTGTTGCTGTTGTTCAAAAAAAACCGCAAAACAGTGGTGCCGCTTGACTTGCAACTGGACCCAAAAACGCGCATTCTGTTGGTCTCCGGCCCCAATGCCGGTGGCAAGTCTGTTTGCCTTAAAACTGCCGGATTGTTGCAATTGATGGTGCAAGCCGGCCTGCCGGTTCCGGTTGATCCCCAGCGCAGCCAATTCGGAATCTTCAAGCAAATCTTCGGCGATATCGGTGACACCCAAAGCCTGGAAGACGAACTGTCCACGTATTCCGCGCGGCTGCACCGCATGCGCTATTTCCTGGAGCACGCCTCTGACAATACGCTCTTTCTGCTGGACGAATTTGGCTCAGGAACCGATCCCGGATTAGGCGGAGCAGTAGCCGAAGCCATCCTGGATGCGCTGCGCCGCGCGGGCGCATACGGCGTGGCCACCACGCATTACGCCAACTTGAAAATATACGCAAGCCGCACGCCCGGGCTGGAGAACGGGGCCATGGTCTTTGACGAAATCAACCTGGAACCGCGCTACCGCCTGGAAACCGGCAAACCCGGCAGCTCCTACACCTTTGAAATAGCCCGCAAAATCGCCCTGCCCGCACCGGTCATTCGCCATGCAGAAAGCCTGGTGCATTCGGAGAATTTGCAGTTCGAAGGGCTTTTGTCCAAAGTGCAGGGAGAGGAACAAACCCTGGCCCGACGCAGCGCAGAACTGGCTACCCGCGAGCGGGAGTTAGCGCAACAAATAGCCGATTACCAGGCTGCCACCCGCAGGCTTGAGGATGAGAAGAACCAGATGAAGCTGGCCCGCACCGAAAAACAGGCCCATGCTTTGGCGCGCTACGAAGAGCAATTCGGCGCTTTGCTTCAACAGCTTAAAGAGGAGCAGGAAAAGAAATTGCTCAATGTGGAGGCGGTTCAAAAGGCCGTGCGCAAAGCGCGCTCAGAAAGCGAGACGCTGCAAGGCGAAGTCAAACGGATCAAAAAAGCCATGAGGCTGGACGATGTTCCAGGCGAAATCAAGGAAGGTTCTATGGTTCGGCTCGTGGATGGCAAAGAGCCCGGCCAGGTCATGGAACTGCGCAAAAACAAAGCCCTGGTCAGTTTTGGCCAGTTGCGGAGCACGGTGGCGTTGGACGATTTGATCCTGGTCAGCGAAAAGACGGCGCTTCCGGTATCCCCTCGAAAGGCCCCCATTCGGCCGGAAGCTCCTGCCGGTGACTTTAACCGCGAGCTGGACGTTCGCGGCAAAACGCGCGAAGAAACCATGGATGAGGTGGACCGCTACCTCAATGAAGCGGTCCTTCGCCGGCTG
Source organism: Bacteroidota bacterium (assembly GCA_016124275.1). GTDB lineage: Bacteria > Bacteroidota > Bacteroidia > Chitinophagales > BACL12 > WGOA01. The sequence continues at coordinate 2,570 of WGOA01000082.1, read as the reverse complement.
CTCTCCGTGCGCATCATTCACGGCAAGGGCACAGGAGCGCTCCGCGATGCGGTCAAGCAAGTAGCCAGGAATTACAGCGCCATTCGCCAATTGCGCTTTGAAGACCCGAAGCTGGGCGGTGATGGGGTGACCATTGTCGAGTTTGGCTAAACAAGTTTGGCGAGGCGGGTTCCCTGAGGCGAGATGAGGGCAAATGAGCAAAGCAAGGCTTCCGCAGTTGTCGTTTTGCACAGGGCGAAAAAATTTGGTGGGGATAAGCAGAATCCGTGCGGAAATCCCTACTTTTCCTGAAAATGTGGAGGTATGGGTTCCCTAGGGCAAGGAACCTGGTTGAACCGGAACGTAAACTTCCGGATGCCAGTTTGGCGTTTTTTTGTTGTTTTTAGTTGGTGTTTAATTCCTGCTTGTCGCTCTGCTGCAGACCATTCTGCGGCTGATGCAGCCTTGGTTTTTCCGGATGACCGGACAGCCAGCGCCGATTTCCACGCAGGCATGGAAACACTGACCCGCAGCATCATGGAGGACATCCTGTCTCCACCGGTGGCAGGTCGGGTATATGCCTATGCCTCGTTGGCTGGATGGGAAACCTGGTGTGCCGCCACGTCGTCCGAAGGTTCCCTGTTGCCGAGGCTTCCTGAAGCAAAACCCCTTCCCCCGCCTCCCGAAGACATTGATGCTGCCGTAGCCTCCATGCAGGCTTTTCTCAGCACGGCCAAAGCCCTTGTGTTCACCGAAGACTTTTTAGCCGCCTTTGAGCGCGAGTGGCTGAACGGATTGCCTGGCGAAGAGGCCATTGCCTCCTCCCGTGCGTACGGACAACTTGCAGCAGAACATATCATACGGTATGCTCAGTCGGACCGCTACCCGCAGACCAGAACCATGACCAAACATCCGGAACCGGAAGATCCGGGCAGCTGGAGTCCCACCCCCCCCCTGTTCATGGGTGGCTTAGAGCCACACTGGAACAAACTCCGGCCCTTTACCCTTGATTCAGCCAGCCAATTCGCTCCCCCGACCCACCTGCCTTACAGCGATGCGCCTAACAGCCCTTTTATGGCGCTGGTAAAGGAAGTGCACGAAACCGCCGCGAACCTGACCCCGGAACAGGAAGCCATCGCGCGATTCTGGGATTGCAATCCCTATGTAACGGAAGAGCAGGCGCACCTGATGCCAGGCATCAAAAAGATTACCCCGGGCGGCCACTGGATGGCGATCGCCGGTCACGCTGCCCGGCAAAGCCGCATGGACTATCCAAGCACCCTGCGCGCTTACACCCTCACAGCCATTGCCCTGCACGACGCCTTCATCTCCTGTTGGGATGAAAAATACCGGAGCAACCTGGTCCGACCTGAAACGGTCATCAACCGCAGCATGGATCCAAATTGGAAACCGCTTTTGGAAACTCCGCCCTTCCCCGAGTACCCGAGCGGCCACAGCGTTGTTTCTTCTTCAGCCACCCAGGTGCTCACGCAGCTTTTTGGCCCTGATTTCGCCTTCACTGATTCCACAGAACTGCAATTTGGCCTTCAGCCGCGCTCCTTCAGCTCCTTTGAACACGCGGCCCGAGAAGCTTCCCTGAGCCGGCTTTACGGGGGCATTCATTACAAACCAGCGGTAGAACTGGGTGTGGTGCAGGGCATGCAAGTGGGAAGGCATGTTTGGCAAAAGCTGAGTGCGCCGTCTGAAACCCCGGAGGTTGCCATTCCCTGATCAAATCTTCGTCGCCATCTTTCCCCTCCTATGCTCAGTACCATAGCCCGATACGTTCCCGCTGCGCTCCTGACCGCGGCAGCCCTCCTGCCCAGTTGCCAATCCCAGGACGGGGCTGCAAAAAATGCTGGTGCTGAAAGCAACACCGCTGCCCTTTTTGAGGCGCTAAGTTCGGAGCAAACCGGCATTGCCTTTGTGAACAGCATAAAAGAAGATGAGAAAATAAATTATTTCAATTACGGATACATATATAACGGTGGAGGGGTCGCTGTGGGCGATATCGACGGCGACGGACTCCCGGACCTGTATTTCTCGGCCACCATGGGGGCGAACAAACTCTACCGAAACCTCGGCGATTTTCGTTTCGAGGACATCACTGAAAAAGCCGGGGTCACCGCTGCAGAAGGCTTTAAGACAGGCGTCTTAATGGCCGATGTCAACAGCGATGGCCTGCTGGATCTTTACGTCTGCCGGACGGGTAATGGTCCGGTCGAAGAGCGCAGCAACCTGCTGTTCATCAACCAGGGAGGCGGGGTTTTCAAGGAACAAAGCGCTGCCTTTGGCCTGGACGCGCCGGCCAATACCAACCACGCTGTCTTTTTTGACTACGACCAGGACGGCGACCTGGATTGTTATTGGCTCAATCACCCGATCCGTTTCGGCACCAATTCCAGGCCCAGGCTGCAAGGCGGCGTGCGCAATACAGCACCGGAAACGCTTTACGAAAGCGACCGCTTGTTCCGCAATGATGGCGGCCGTTTCACCGACGTGACGGTGCAGGCCGGGGTCGTGAACAGCGCCTTCGGGTTGAGCGTATCCGTGCACGATTACAACGGCGACGGCCTTCCGGACTTGTTTGT
>WGOA01000055.1 GCA_016124275.1 Bacteroidota bacterium | reverse complement strand
CGTAGTTTGCCCATCGCTCCAGACGTAAGTAACCGGTCCGGCTGCCCCCACCACAAAGGCCGTGGCCTGCCCGTTGGCATCGCCACAGGTGGGCTCAACCGCCAACACGTTCAGCGCCAGGCTGCTGGCCGGGCTGAGCGTAAACGAACCCGAGGCCGTACAGCCCGAGGCGTCCGTCACCAGCACACTGTACAATCCGCTGCTCAGCGAACCGGGGTCTTCGCCCGCAAAACCCGTGCTCCACAAAAACGAATACGGCGCCTGACCACCCGAGACCGTCAGGTCAATGGAGCCGGTGGCGTCGTTAAGGCAAATAGGCTGATTTAATAATCCAGTCAGCAGCAATGGATTAGCAGCAATTATTTCAATAGAAGATACAAGGGCACAACCGGCGGCATCTTCTACTCCCACAGCATAAACACCAGGCGCCAATCCGCTCTGAAAAGGAGATACAGAAGCCAAATCGGGCCAGAAATAACTGTACGGAGCAACGCCGCCCGAGGCCATCAACAGCGCTGAGCCGTCGCCCGCCCCTGCACAAGACTCCGGACTGATCACGCTGGTTGCCAGGCTCAGCAACGACCCCTCTGCCAACACCAGCGAGCCTTCGCTGGTACAACCGGCAGCATCGGTAACCAAGACGGCATAGGTGCCGGCAGCCAAACCGGCAAGATCTTCGGATACGGCACCGTTGGACCACAAAAACGCGTAAGGGGCCGTTCCCCCGCTTAGCGTCAGATCAATGCTGCCGTCTGCGGCACCGGAGCAGCCGGGATTAGTCCCCAGCAGGTTGAGCGCCAACTCAGCCGGCTCAGCGAGCGCGGCCATCGCCACGGCGCTGCATCCAAGCGCGTCGGTGACCACCACCGAATACGTGCCGGCACTTAACCCGGTGGCAACCGAAGTCACCTGACCATCGCTCCAGACAAACGTAAAAGGTGCCGTGCCGCCAACGGGCAAGGCGGTCAATTGCCCATCCGTAAACCCGTTGCAAGAAACCGGCTGCGCCAAAAGGAACACTTCAAGCGAGCACCCGTCATCGGCTACCTGCACCATGCCCATGGTCGAACAACCCTGCGCATCGGTGACCACAACGGTGTAAACACCGGGAGCAAGCCCATCAATGGAAGATGTGGTTGCGCCTGTATTCCATAAATAGGTGTACGGTGGCGTGCCGCCTGTTACGGCAACAGCGGCCGTTCCATCCGAGGTACCCGGCCCTGAAACGGGCGTGCTTACTACGCTGATTTCTAAGGCATCAGGTGCTGTTAACTCAACAGAAGCAGTAATAACACAACCCACGGCATCCGAAAGAACCAGGGCATAGACGCCGGCAGGTTGATCAACAATGGCTGAGCTGTCCTGGCCACCGGGCAACCAGAGGTAGGTGAAGGGAGCCGTGCCCCCGCTAACCAGACTGCTCACCGAACCGCTGGCCTCCCCGCCACATGATGGATGGATCGGCAACAACGAGAGCGCCAGATCGCATTCCGGAGCACTGACCACCACCGAACCGGTTGCACTGCAGCCGTTGGCATCCGTCACCACTACAAAATAGACGCCGGCGCAGAGGCCCGCAAGCGCGCTGTCCGTCTCGCCGCCAGGTGACCACAAGTAAGTATAAGGCGCCACGCCGCCCGTCACCGCAACTGAGGCCATGCCGTCGCAAGTGCCCAACGCGGAAGCATCCATGGCCGTCAAGGTCAACACCAGCGAATCGGGATCCGTCAGGGTATAGGTAACCGTTTTGCTGCAACCCAGCGCATCCTGCACCAGCACCGTGTACTCCCCGGCACCCAGACCCAGGATAGTGGAAGCCGTATCGCCGGTGTTCCATTGGTAGGTATAAGGGGCCGTTCCACCGCTCGCGCTGAGCGCGATGGCACCGTCGTTAAAGCCAGGACAAAAAGGCTGCTGCAACAAGGCGTTAACCTCCAGGATTCCATCAAACTGGAAGGTCACTTGTGCGGTGGCACAGGTACCTTCCGCATCGCAGATCTGGTACAGCAGGCTGTCGGTCAATACGCTGCCGTCGGCCGGTACATAAACCAATTCACCGGTTAGCGGGTCATAGGAAACAGCGCCGGAAAAGGGACCCTCCAGGATGGTCAATGCCGCCGGATTGAGCGGAGCGCCGTCCGGGTTGGAATCGTTGGCCAGTGGAAAAACGGCCAGGGATTGGCCGGGGCATCCGCTTACCTCATCGGGCAAGGCAACGGGGGAAAGGTTACACCCGCTGCTCGGATCCTGTGGCCGCAGCACCAACAAGTGCCCTTCCCCCAGCGAAGACGGCACCACGGATTGGCGCACCACTGTGCGCAAACCGGACAGCGAAACATAGCGCACCTCGGCCAGGTAGGTCTGGTCTGGCCCATCGGGGAGACCAAAATGAACCAGGCGGTTCTCCTGGTTGCCGTGCCCATAGCCGCCGTTGACTTCTTTTATGCCGCTGACTGCGTTGCCGTTGCAAGCGTAGAGTTGGATCGTGGCACCCAGCGCATCCCGCTCCACGGGCAACAGGGCACCAGCGGAATTGCGGTTTTCCAAGGCGCGCACAACCAGATAATTCAATTCTGCAGATGAACCCTGTAAATCATTGATCCAGAGTTGATTATCGCCATTATTGATGTTGATGTAAAGGTCCAGGTCTCCGTCGCCGTCAAAATCAATGAAGTTGGCACCTTCCGCATCAGCATCCACATTGATTCCCCGGTTTTCGCGCACAAAACTCATGACCCCGGTTTGGCTGAGCTGGTTGATAAACAGGTAGCTGGGACCTGAATCGTCTGCCAGAAACAGGTCAATGTCGCCATCGTTGTCGATGTCGCCACAGGCCAGGCCATCCAGGGCCATTCCAACACCGTCAAAAGGGTCGATGAGGCCCGCCGAAGCCCAGGGCTCTGCCGTGGGGGCAAAAACACCGCTGTTCAACCCGGTTTGAAGCCAGATGCGGTTGGAGTCATTCTCCGTCCAGAACAGGTCAAAGTCGCCGTCGTTGTCAAAGTCGTGAAAGGCTACACTGCCTTTGTTGAGGTTGTTGGCCTGCTCGTTGAACGAAAGCACCGGCACAAACGAAGCGCCGACATTGAGAAAAAGGTCCAGTTGGTCTCGTTTGCGCGCAATCGCATCGACAAGGCCATCGTCATTCACATCCGCAACGGCAGCGTAGTCGCCATCGGTTGCGGCAATGGGCAGGCCCAGCGGCGCGCTGTTGGGGGTAACGTGAACAAAAGTGCCGGTCGCGAAACCGACGTTCTGGTAAATGTCCATTCCCCAGTCGTGGTTCTCAATGAAGAGATCCAGGTCACCATCGTTGTCGTAATCGAAGACGCCAACCCCTTCGGTATTCATCCCGTTGGGGATGCCGAACTGGGGGTTACTCATGTTGATGCTGGTGGTATAGAGGCTGAAATTTGGCTTCTGCAGCGCATCACCAAACGAAAAAGGCACATCGCCATCGGCAGGAGCCGGTCCTTTATTCAGGAAAACTTCCAGCCGGCGGGCGGAATTCCGCACAAAATCCGGATACCCGTCGCCGTTAAAGTCGGCAAAAACCACACAGCGCTCCGGAGCGCCATCGGCTATGGCAGGCTCCTGGCAGCCCCTGCACAGGGTAGCCGTCACATCCGTAAAGGTAAAGAAGGGGGGGCCTGAAGAAACATAAACCCGGGTTCTGTGGCTGGCGTCATCCTGATCGGTATTGACAATCAAATCCAGCCAACCGTCTGCGTTGAAGTCTTCAAAAGCAAAACCACCGTCTTTAACGCCGTCCAGGTTTAGACCATGAACGCCGGCAGCCTCTGTAAACAGCTGAGCCTGTGTGTGGTAAACACCCAACAGCAAAAACAGCAAGAAGAAGGCACTGGAGCTTTGCTGGGCAAAGATTCGGTGGAAAAACGATGGGAAACCGCTCAAAATTTGGTGGGAATACGTTAGGCAATTCCGACGAAGAACCCGAAAAAGAATCCCGAGTCGAAACCGAGGAAACGGACTTTAAAGGTCTATAAAAAGGCGCTTATACAGAAATGGTAATTTGTTTTACAATAACAATTAACAATCAGGCGGTTATCAACGAACCAGGCTGGCCTATGGCATGGACAGTTTTCGAGCCCGGTACCCGTTCCTGGACAAATCCTGGCGCTTGCACCGCAAGGCGGGTTTAGTGGCTGCGCATCTCCGAAGGGAGCACTGCTTCGGCATACCCGCCCGCCCGGACAAACAGCCAGCCCCGCAACTCAGCCTCCAACAGTCGGGAGGCCAGAAATTGAGGCGACCACAGCGTTTTAGCCGCTATAGCCTCCTGGTGCTGCGGACCTTCTCTGGCCAGCCAGATCAATACCGGGCGAAGGTCCTCCAGGCTCTTGGGCAACTGGTTTTCCAGGGCAGCTAAAAGCACCGACGGTCCAAAAAGCTCGGCTTGTTCTTTGCGGTTGCGCCTCGGCACCCAATCCATGGATTCGGCTAAATCGCGACCCGAGCTGATTAAAGCCGCGCTGTTTTCCCGGATTAGAAAATTGCACCCTGCCGACTCCGCCCGATCCACAGGACCGGGCAGTGCAAACACCTCCCGGTGGTAGGAAAGGGTCAGCCCTGCGGTGATGAGCGAACCCCCTTCGAGCTTGGTTTCCACCACCAAAACGGCATCCGCCAGGCCAGCTACAATCCTGTTTCGGCGCGGGAAATGGTATGGGCGCGACGGGACTCCCGGCGGAAACTCCGCCAGCAAAGTACCCCCCGCGTCTAAAATTCTAAGCGCTTCCGGTTTGTGGCTGGGAGGGTAAATCCGGTCCAACCCATGGGCGAAAATGCCCCAGGTCAGCAACCCCGCATCCAGGGCCGCCATGTGGGCAGCAATGTCAATACCCAATGCCATGCCACTGACAATCAAGGGATTAAGCCCTGCCAAATCCTGGACAATGCTGCGGGTCATGCGTCGGCCATAGGGCGTGCATTTGCGTGTTCCCACAATGGCTATGGTTTTTGCTGGCACAACGGGTTCCTGGCCGCGCCAATAGAGCACAACCGGAGGATCGTCGCAGCGGGCCAGGGCCTTGGGATACCTCGGATCTTCAAGGGTCATGTACCCAAAGCCCCGCTCCTGGCATTGCTTGAGCAACAATTCTGCCTGATCCCACCCTGTTGGATCGGCCAAACGCGATGCTGCCGGCGCAGGGATTCCGGCCTCCAACAAAGCCCCCACCCCCGCCCGGCTCCAATCGGGGCCAAATTCTTGCAACAACGCCACCGCCAGCCGGGGTGGCACAGAAGTCTCCAGGCTTAGCCGGAGAAACAACAGGTCTCGGATCGCATCCACAGCTGCAAAAATGTGCTTCCCCCTTCCCCAGTTGCCCAAAACGCCAAAAAAAGTGAACGACGGTGGATAATTTGTACCGGACAAGTGCGTTGCCCCTAAAGCCGGCCTATGAACCGGATTGCTTAAATTGTCGGTTCATGGCTGGTTTAAACCCTACCAAGCAGTTGGAAATCATCCGGGCCTATTTCCCGGAACTTTCCGGCACCCAGATGCACCAATACCAGCATCTGGACTACCTGTTTCGCTACTGGAACCAGCGAATCAACCTGGTTTCGAGGCAGGATACGGACAACCTGTTCATTCACCACGTGCTGCATTCGCTGGCCATTGCCAAGTTTATGCGCTTTGTGCCGGGTACGCGTGTGTTGGACGTAGGCACGGGTGGCGGCTTTCCCGGAATTCCGCTGGCCATTTTCTTCCCCGATGTGGAGTTTATGCTCGTGGATGTAATTGAGAAAAAGATCCAGGCCGTGGATGTGATTTACCGGACGCTGGCGCTCAAGAACGTCAGCACGCAGCGCATCGCCGCCGAGATGTTGCCGGATCGCTTTGATTTTGCCATCAGCCGCGCCGTTGCCGATTTAACCACACTCTACCGCTGGACGGCGCCGCTGATTCGCCCGGACTCCGCCAACGATTTTCCCAACGGGCTCATTGCGCTCAAAGGCGGTTCGCTGGTGGAGGAATTGCAGCAGATTCGCCAGCCGGTTTATCAGTTTTCGCTCAGCGATTACTACGGCCAGCCCTTCTTCCTGGACAAGTACCTGATCTATCTACCAGCTGCCTGAGGTGGTGCAGTTGCCGCGCCTTTTAGAGGGGATGCTGCAAAAAAAATCGGGGGAAGAGCGGTCGCCCTTCCCCCGAAAGCAATGCTGATACAACCCTGAATTTCAGTAGCTGGAGCGGGTGCCCTTCAAGATGTTGTACAAGAGTTCTTTGGCTCTGAACAACTGGGCTTTAACCGTGCCCAAAGGCAAATCCAGCTCGGTGGCAATTTCGTCGTAGGAGTATTCTTTAAAGAAGCGCAGCTCAATAAGCTGGCGATACTTGGGATTGATTTTCTCCGTGACGTCGCGCATCAGTTTGGCGCGTTGTTGCTTGATGTAGCGCTCTTCCGGATCCAGCGTAGTGGCGCGAATGGATTCGGAGAACGAGTTGGTGTTTTCTTCTTTGGTGTCATCGTCAATGGACAGGGTCTCCAGGCGCTTCTTGCGAATGAAGTCGATGCAATTGTTGATGGCAATTTTGAACAACCAGGTGCTGAACGCAAATTCCGGACTGTACTTGTGGATGTTGGAAAAAGCTTTGCCAAAAGCTTCTACCGTTAAATCGTCCGCGTCGTCGCGGTTGTGGACCATTTTCAACACCATGTAGTAGATGGAGTCTTTGTAGCGATCCATCAGACGGGCATAGGCGCGCTGGTCACCGTCAACGGCGCGGCAAACGAGTTCGTAGTCCTCGCGGGCGCGGGGCGACAAATTCTCGTTGATTTTGACTTCTTTGATTTCCGTGGAAAGTTGTTCCAGGGGCTCGGGATTGGGGGCTTCCTCCATAACTGCGGTTGCCTTGCTGTTCATCGCCATAGCGGGGGTTTAGGGGAGAGTGTGCTCCCGACGAATCTAGCGTAATAGGCCACGGTCCAGAAATCAAATATTGTGGAAAAGTGCCATAGAAGGGGGCGATTAAAGCGCTTGCCCAGGTGCCAGATCATGCCGTGTAGAACCAGCAGACGCAACAAAAAAACCAATAAAATCCAAGGTATCCAGCCACAAACTGCGCTGCTGGCCAAAAGTGTTGCATAGAGGCCAAAATGTGACATGGCGTAAATGCCCAATACGATACGGTGTAGTGGACGGTAGAACACCCCTGTGGATAAATGTCTGGACTTTTGCGTAACCCAGGCAGACCAGGTGGCTGGAGGAGCTGATTCGGTCCAGGCCTGGGGGTGCAAACACAGCGCAACGCGCCCTTTTTTGGCGTTGGCGTTGACAAAAAGGTCATCGTCGCCGGAAGGCCAGTGTTGATGGGCGCTAAAGCCGCCACCTTCCAGGAATACGGATTTTCGATAGGCCAGGTTGCGGCCGACGCCCATGTAAGGCATGCCGGCCAAGGTCCAGCTTGCATACTGCAAGAGGGTATGCAGCGTTTCGAACTGAACAACGCAGTTGAGCCAGCCTGGGCCGGGGGAATAGGCCCCGTACCCCAATACAAAATCAACGGTTGGGGCGCGGGTTTTGCTGGCGTTGCCAGGCGGGTTGGCGGAGCGGTCGCTGCCGGGGTCGCTGACAGAGTCGCTGCCGGGGTTGCTGACAGAGTCGCTGCTGGGGTCGCTGCCGTTAAACGCCGAGGCCATGTGCTGCATCCAATACGGGCTCGAAGGGCGGCAGTCGGCGTCGGTCAGCAGCAGAATGGAGCCGCTGGCTTGCGCTATGCCCAACGCGAGTGCCCCCTTTTTGCCAGGTCCCGGTTTTTCAGCGGCCGCAACGTGCAGCACGCGCATGCGGGGATGAAGCAGGGCTTGTTCATCCAACCAAGCTGCACTGCCGTCGGTAGAGCCATCATCCACCACGAGCAACTCCCAATCCGGGTATTGTTGCGCCAACAGGCTGGGCAGATTATTGCGTAAATTCGGGGCTTCGTTGCGGGCACAAACCAGCACGGTTACGCGCTCCGGGGCGGCAGAAGCGGCTTCTAAACCACGGTCTTTGTAGAACAAGACCCGGGCAAACACCAGAATGTACACCGCTCCCTGAACGGCGGCACACCCCGCAAAAAGAACCAGCAGGATTTGCCCGGCATTCACGAGGACCAAGGTAAGACCCGATGACCAGTACCCGCAAGCCTCCGGGCAACCCATACCACGCTTTTCCTCCCGCTGCGCAACCCCGCCCCTTCCCCCATGCATTTTGAACTGCTTAAAACTGATCCGGCAACCGGTGCGCGTGCAGGTTTGCTGCACACCGATCACGGGGTTATTGAAACGCCCACCTTCATGCCGGTAGGAACGGCCGGCACGGTCAAAGCGGTGCACTTCCAGGAGCTGGAGGAGGTGGTCAATGCCGACATCATCCTGGGCAATACCTACCACCTCTACCTTCGGCCTGGGCTGGAGGTGCTGCAGGGGGCGGGGGGTCTGCACAAGTTCGAGTCCTGGAATCGGCCTATCCTGACTGATTCCGGGGGCTACCAGGTTTTTTCGCTGGCTGCCAGAAGAAAAATTACGGAGGAAGGGGCTTCCTTCCAATCGCATATTGACGGCTCCAGGCACCTGTTCAGCCCGGAGCGGGTGGTGGACATTCAGCGCATTATCGGCGCGGACATCATCATGGCTTTTGATGAGTGCCCGCCCTGGCCCGCCGAAAAGGAGTACGTGGAGCGCTCCATGCACCTCACGCACCGCTGGCTGGAGCGCTGCCGCCAGCGGATGCGCGAAACGGAACCGCTTTACGGCCACCAGCAGGCGCTCTTTCCCATCGTTCAGGGCGGTACCTACCCGGAGCTTCGCCAGGCTTCTGCGGAATACATCGCCCGGCTGGATGCAGATGGCAACGCCATTGGAGGCTTGTCCGTAGGCGAACCGGCCGAAGACATGTACCGCATGAGCGAGATGGTCTGCGGCATTCTTCCCGCTGACAAACCGCGCTACCTGATGGGCGTGGGCACCCCCACCAATATCCTGGAAAACATCCACCTTGGCATTGACATGTTTGACTGCGTGATGCCCACCCGCAGTGGCCGAACCGCTCAGCTTTTTACCCGTGTGGGCATCCTGAACATGCGCAACGCCAAGTGGCAGCAAGACCACAGCCCAATTGACCCGGAGAGCAGCGCCCCGACAAGCCGGCGCCACAGCAAGGCTTATCTTCGGCACTTGTATATTTCAGGCGAAATGCTCGCTTCCCAGATCGGCACCCTGCACAATTTGGCGTTCTACCTGGAGTTAGTCCGAGAAGCCCGTCGCCGCATCCTGGACGGCAGCTTCAAGACCTGGAAAACAACCCTGCTCGGCACGCTGGACCAGCGCTTATGAAGATCAACAACGGCCAACGCGCACCTTTTTTGGGCCGGATTGATCGCTACATCATCCGCAAATTCCTGGTGCATTTCTTTTTTGTCTTTTGGGTCATCATTGCCATCTCGGTGGTCATAGATGTGTCCGAGAAAATGGATGACCTGCTGGACGATAAATTCACGGCTACCGGCGCTGAATTGGTTCAGCAATACTACCTGCCCTTCATCCCTTATATCGGTGCTATATTAGCACCGTTATTAATATTTATATCTGTAATATTTTTCACTTCCCGCATGGCCTACAATACCGAAATTGTGGCCATCCTGGGCAGCGGGGTTAGTTTCAGGCGCTTTCTCCGACCTTACCTCTTTACGGGTGTTTTGTTGGCATTGGGCATGGGCTATGCCAATCATTTCCTGGTGCCGCACGCCAACAAAGTGCGGCTTGACTTTGAGTCCATCTATTTTAAGGGCCATCGCTGGTATGGGGACAACATTCACATGCGCCTGGATCAGAACACCTTCATATCGCTGGACCGTTTCAAGTACCAGAAAAATGAAGGCGTAACTTTTACTATGGAAAAGTTCCAGCAGGGCAAGGAAGGTCGCGAGATGACCTACAAGCTCAATGCCAATCGGATTATCTGGCAACCTGAGGACGGCTCTTGGCGCCTGATGGACTTTACCCACTGGCAAATTGATGGGCTGAATGAGCGCTTGCGCCAGGGCAAAGAAATGGACACCTTCCTGGTGGGCTTAACGCCCGACGACTTTGAGGTGGATGCCTGGTACAAGGAAAGCTACGATTACCTGGAACTGCAGGAATTTTTGAAGCGGGAGAAAGCGCAGGGCTCGGGCAGCCTGGAGGCCTATGAGGTGGAGTCGCAGCGGCGCACGGCCAGTGCTATCTCCATTGTCATTCTCACCATCATCGGGGCCACGGTGGCTTCGCGAAAAGTGCGCGGCGGCATGGGCCTGCACCTGGCTATGGGTGTGGGCCTCAGTGCGCTGTACATCGTCTTTTTGCAGATTTCCAGCACGTTTTCCATCAAGGGCAACCTGGATCCGATCATTGGCACCAACATACCCAATCTTGTGTTTCTGATCATTGCCCTGGTGCTGATTCGCAATGCGCCGAAATAGCAGAAGTTCCCAAAATTGTTCGCTTGTTGCTTGCAGGTTTCCTGATGGCCGCCCTTTCTTGCAAGACCCCAAGCCTCTCTTTGTGCCATTCTCTGCTTACTTTCAGGTTATGGCAAGGTTTTCTTCTCTGGTAGCGATCCTGCTAGTTGTGTGCGCGGCAGTGCCCATAAAGGCACAGTGGACCAACACGGATTCCTCCTTGGGCATAGGCATGGCCGCTCCCCGTTTCTTCGATTTTCCTGTGATGGGTTTTTACACTGGCCCCTATCCGGAAAAGTCCATTCAGGAGCTTTCGCCTTTTGATAGCCTGGTCTTTAAACGCACGGAATGGGGCTGCGAAATTTCCTATGCTCCGCCCTGGTTTTTTCCGGCGCACGCAAAACTGGACTATGACATGCTTTACCTAAAGGTACTTAGCATATCAAATGATATGGTTCTGGTTGAAACGAACAAGCTTACGGGCCAAAGCAGTTGGCTGGCCCGGGATCAGGTACAAGTGTTCTTTTGGCCAGAATTTTTATTGCGCACGCACAGTGTAGAGGCAAAAAACAACCGAAAAGCTGACTTGCGGATCAAAGGACTGGATCATGCTTCGGCTGTCAACACAACCTATACTATGCTACACCCGGTCCAGGTTCAGGAATACTGGATGCAGGTACAACTCCTGAATGCGGACCTTCAAATCCTGGATTATGCCTGGTTAAAGTGGCGGGACGCTGCGGGTTTACTCATTGACTATTCCCTGCTTGACTAGGGCTTCAGATCCTGTAAGTACCGTCAGAACGGCACATCCCCGATATCGTCGCTGTAATCTTCCTCAAACTCATCCATTTTAGAGGAGCGTTTGATCACACCTGAATCGCTATCTGTGAGATGATCGTTTAGCGGAGTAAATCGGCCAGCGCCAGGTGATCCGGAAGCACCGCCTGATTTGGAGGAGGAGGAAAGACCGGGCCGGTACCCGCCGAACTCCGCAGCATCCATATCCGTGAACTTGGCGAACTTATCAATAAAGCGAACGGGCACATTTTCCAGGGCGCCATTCCGGTGCTTGGCAATGATGACTTCGGCGTAGCCGGCAGGAAACTGACTGCCGTTATCATCTTGCGTCAGCCCGTAATACTCGGGACGGTAAAGAAAGATGACCATGTCAGCATCCTGTTCAATGGCACCCGATTCGCGTAAGTCAGACAGCATAGGTTTTTTTACGCCGCCTCGCGTTTCTACTGCACGGCTCAACTGAGACAACGCGATGACGGGTACATTCAGCTCCTTGGCAATGGATTTTAACGAGCGCGAAATGTTGGAAATTTCCTGCTCGCGGTTGCCCTGTTTGCCGTTGGGTGTACCGCTCATCAATTGCAGGTAGTCAATGACGATGAGCTGAACATCGTGCTTTTGCTTAAGCCTCCGGCACTTTGCCCGCAATTCAAAAATGTTGAGTGCAGGCGTGTCATCAATAAAAATGGGGGCATCGGCCAGGTTACCGGTCATTTTAGTCAGCTGAATCCACTCGTGCTCGGCCAGATTACCCTTTCGAATTTTGTCGCCGGTTAGCTCCGTCTCCATGCTGATAAGGCGCTTGACCAACTGGACCGATGACATTTCAAGGGAGAAAAGGGCCACCGGCTTTTTGAAGTCAACGGCTGCGTTGCGACCTAGGGCAAGCGTAAAAGCCGTTTTACCCATGCCTGGACGCGCGGCAATGACAATGAGGTCAGACTTTTGCCAGCCGCTGGTCAGCCGATCCAGCGCAGTAAAGCCGGAGGGAATGCCCGTCAGACTGTCTTCGTGTTGCCTGACTTCATCAATTTCTTTGATGGCCTTAGCAATCAGCGTATTCATGCTGTCGTAGGAGCGGCGGAGGTTCTGCTCGGCAACACCAAACAGCGCCTGCTCCGAGCGGTCCAGCAACTCCAGGACATCCGTGGTGTCCTCATAGGCATCTTTGATAATGGTGGTGGAAATGCTGATCAACTCGCGCTGGATGTGCTTCTGCGAGACAATGCGGGCATGGTGCTCCACGTTGGCCGCAGAGCTTACCTTATTGGACAACTCGGCGATGAAATAGGCACCACCAGCCATTTCCAGTTCGCCACTTTTGCGCAGCGCTTCGGTGACCGTCAAGATATCGACGGGCTCGCTGCGTTCAAAAAGCCCCATGATAGCCCGGTACACCGTTTGGTGGGCATCCAGGTAAAAACTCTCAGGCTTGAGAATGTCAATGATCTCGGAAACCGCATCGCGGTCAATGAGCATGGCGCCAAGAACGGCCTCTTCTAACTCGCGGGCTTGTGGGGGTAGTTTGCCGTAAACGAGTGGGTTCCCTTGTGGCGCTCTGGGCTTGCGCACGGTGATTCGGCCGTCAGAAAGGGCTTGAGAGTCGGTTAATTCGGGCATGGGTTGGGTCAAAAAAGCAGATGGGATTGGAAGCGGTGTTTGGGCAGCTGGTCCTGAAGACAGCGGTGGGTCTGCCCGCTTGTCCGGAACTGGCAATTTAGGCAAGGAGGATAAAGATACATTGGCAGAAACGGCTGCCCGGAGCTCAATTGCTCACAAAAGGTCGGTTTTTACAAACGCCTTTTCAACCTGGGTATCCACCTTTTTCAGCTTCCTGTTCACAGGAATAAGAGGTTACCAACAGGTTATTAACATGTTGGCAAAAAGAAAGGGCGAAACGCGGCAGGCGCGTTACCCAGCTTTGCCCCTTATTGGAACGCGTTCAGGCCGGTGATGTCCATGCCGGTAATCAGCAGGTGGATGTCGTGGGTACCTTCATAGGTAATCACCGATTCCAGGTTCATCATATGGCGCATAATCGGGTACTCGCCCGTGATGCCCATGCCCCCTAAAATCTGGCGGCTCTCGCGGGCGATGTGCAGGGCCATGTCCACGTTGTTGCGCTTGGCCATGGAAATTTGTGCCGGCGTTGCGCGGTCTTCGTTCTTCAACACCCCGAGCCGCCAGGCCAAAAGCTGGGCTTTGGTGATTTCGGTGACAAACTCAGCCAATTTCTTCTGCTGAAGCTGGAAGCCGGCGATCGGGCGGCCAAACTGCTGGCGCTCCTGCGCATAGCGAAGAGCCGTATCGTAACAATCCATAGCGGCACCGATGGCGCCCCAGGCGATGCCATAACGCGCTGAACTGAGGCAGGACAGCGGACCGCGCAGCCCTGTGACCCCCGGCAGGATGTTTTCTTTAGGCACCCGCACATTGTCAAACACCAATTCGCCCGTTGCAGAGGCCCGCAAGGACCATTTTCCGTGCGTTTCAGGCGTTTGAAAACCCTCCATGCCGCGCTCCACAATCACCCCCTGAATTTTGCCTTCCGGGTTTTTGGCCCAAACCACCGCGATGTCTGCGAACGGCGCGTTGGAGATCCACATTTTGGCGCCGTTGAGCAGCACATGATCGCCAGCGTCCGTGAAATGGGTGGTCATGCCGGCCGGATTGGAACCGTGGTCGGGCTCCGTCAGACCGAAACAGCCCATCCATTCGCCGGTAGCCAACTTGGGCAGGAAACGGTGTTTCTGGGCCTCAGACCCAAACGCGTAAATCGGGTACATGACCAGCGAACCCTGTACCGATGCGGTAGAGCGAATGCCGCTGTCACCGCGCTCCAGTTCCTGCATAATCAGGCCGTAAGCGATCTGATCAAGGCCCCCACCTCCGTATTCGGAAGGAATTTGTGGGCCGAACGCCCCTATTTCGCCCAAGCCTTTAATCAACTGGCGCGGAAACGCCGCGCGTTGAGCGTAGTCTTCAATAATGGGCGAAACCTCGCGTTTTACGAAATCGCGGGTGGCGTCGCGCACCAATTTGTGCTCCGTGCTGAGGAGCTCGTCAATTTGGTAGTAATCAACACCTTGAAAAAGGTCCGATTTTGCCGCTTTATGGCCGGCCTGGAGGGTAGATTGAGGGTGCAAGGGAAGGCTGTTTTTGCTCAGCAAAGTTACGCAATTCCTTGCGCCGCCGGGCCCTTGTGCAGAAAAGCCGCTACTTTGGGGTCGCGGTAAAATGCCGCAACACTTACTGATTATTCGACATGGGAAGAATTGCCATTGAGGGAATGAAGTTTTACGCCCACCACGGCTACTACCACGATGAACGGCGGGTTGGGAACCATTTTGAGGCCGATGTGTACGTGGATACCAACTTTCAGCTTGCCGCCGAAAGCGATGATCTGTCGGCTACGGTCAATTATGAAGTCATTTGGGAATTGACCCGCGAGGTGATGCAGGGCAGCTCCTACCTGATCGAGCACGTGGCGCTGCTTTTGTACCGCTCCATCCGGGCCCGGTTTCCTGAGATTTCTTACTGCAAGGTGCGCATCTCCAAGCTAAACCCGCCGATTAAAGGCGAGGTGGCGCGCACCTACGTGGAACTTGACGCCGAAAATGCCGTATAAAGCCGAGGTGCCCGCCAAACATTGCTTGAGTTAGTGCTGGTGGTTCGGCGGGAAAATGATTAAGTTTGTGGTCCGTTTGCAGCCCTTTGCTAAGAGGCCTCCAGGCGTTTCAGTTTTGTTGATGGTCGGTTGGCCGAGTGGTCAGGCAGAGGTCTGCAAAACCTCGTACGGCGGTTCGACTCCGCCACCGACCTCTAAGCAAAAGCCCCCGAATGGGGGCTTTTGCTTTTGGATCAGCTTCGTCTGGATCAGTTTTGTATTAGGTTCGGGGGCTTTGGCTTTTGGATCAGTTTCGTATCAGTTTCGTATCAGTTTGAAAGCGGTTGTGAAAATACCCTGGATAGAAACGACCGCAACTGGGCATTAAACTCGCCTGGGTTTTCCAAATTGCTCAAGTGCCCGGCATCGGGAATGACTTGAAGCTGGGAGCCCGGTATGTTCTGCTGCATCAGGTGTGCCGCTGCAGGGGACGTGATCGCATCCTCTTCGCCGACCAGAATCAGCACGGGAATCCGAATATTAGGGAGTGCCTGGCAGGTGTCCTGCCGATTTGCCAAAGCCAGCAGCGTTTGCGTCAAGGTCTGCACGGAAGTTTCTAAGATAGTTTTTCTTATGTTTTCGACTATTGCGGTCTTTGTCCGCAGCGAATTCGCGGCGAATAGCCTGGTCAGGCTGGCTTCCGCGTAGGCTGCTGTGCCATCTTTTTCAAGCTCTTCCACCGTCTTTAAACGGTTCTCCCGTGCTTGTGGCGAATCAGCGCTGCAGGTGGTATCACAAAGCACCAGTGCATGAAAACGGCTTGGGCTTGCAGCAACAGCGTGCTGGGCAATGTAGCCGCCCATAGACAGCCCGCAGAGTACCGCGCGGTCAAGCTTTAGGGTATCCATAAAGCCAAGCAAGTCGTTTACAAACAAGGGAATGGAAAACGGCTCGGTATCTGGTGCTGACTGGCCATGTCCCCGAACATCGCAGGCAATAACCCGATAATCCTGTTGAAAGGTGTCCAGTTGGTCTTGCCACATGGATGCGTTAAAGGGGAACCCGTGAACAAAAAGCAGCAACTCCGCATCCTCTGGCCCTAAATCCGTGTAATTGACCAACAAGCCTTTGACGGCAACCTGAAGGTTGGCGCCCGCTACTCGCATCGGTTTTTCGTTCCTGTTCACCTTCATCATTCTTTCTCCTGCTTTTCGCCCGCTTTTCACCTGCCTATCACCCTCCTTTCATCCTCCACTTGGACGCCGCGACCGTTCGCTCCTTAACTTTGTCCCATGAAGTTCGGCGGTCTTTGGGCACCTATGCTTTGCGTCCTGCTTGCAGTCGCATGTCGAATCAACAGCCCTTCGCCCGAAGATAAGGCAAGCCAGACCAAGACCGACAGCCTGGAGCATTGTTGCGGCGATGTGCCTTCCCGCCCCGGCGGAGGGAGCGATGGGCAGCCCTGGACCGGGTCTGTACAGGATCAGGGTACCGGGGGAATGGTGCTTGTGCCCGGGGGCAGCTTTACGATGGGGGCCAGCGACCCACACGCTTACCCGGACGAATACCCCCCCCACCCCGTGACTGTGCACGCGTTCTGGCTGGACAAGCACGAGGTCACCAATGCGCAGTTCGCCGAATTTGTGGCCGCCACGGGCTATGTAACCACCGCCGAGCGGCCCATTGACTGGGACGAAATGGCCAAAAACGCCCCCCCCGGCACCCCGCGTCCGCCAGAAGAAATGCTTCAGCCTGGCGCGCTCGTGTTCCGGCAAACCCGGGGTGCTGTGCCGTTGCAGGATCACACGCGTTGGTGGGAATGGGTTCCCGGTGCCAACTGGCGGCACCCGGAAGGCCCCGGGAGCTCGGTGCAGGGGCGCGAACAGCATCCGGTAGTGCAGGTCTCCTGGGACGACGCCCAAGCCTATGCGGCATGGGCGGGCAAGCGTCTGCC
Source organism: Bacteroidota bacterium (assembly GCA_016124275.1). GTDB lineage: Bacteria > Bacteroidota > Bacteroidia > Chitinophagales > BACL12 > WGOA01. The sequence goes on along the minus strand of WGOA01000055.1, from coordinate 2,461 downwards.
TACGGAAGCGGAATGGGAATGGGCGGCGCGCGGAGGCATCGAAGCGGCGGCTTATCCCTGGGGGTCCGAAGGGTTGACCCAAGGTCAGCCCAAGGCCAATTATTGGGAAGGGGACTTTCCCTACCGCAACTCCGAAGAAGACGGCTACACGCTGCTTGCCCCGGTGGGGCGATACGCCCCCAACGGGTATGGCCTGCACGACATGGCCGGCAATGTGTGGGAATGGTGCCAGGACTGGTACCATCCCGAGTATTACCAGCAAGTGAGTGCCGGGGTGATCAATCCCCGCGGGCCTGCCCGGGGCTATGACCCCGCCGAACCCCTTTTGCCCAAGCGCATTCTGCGCGGGGGATCATTCTTGTGCAATGACGCGTATTGTGCGGGCTATCGTGTAGCAGCGCGCATGAAGTCCAGCCCGGATTCTGGCTTACAACATTCGGGGTTTCGCTGTGCGCGCTCCGCCGAACCCAAATCGTCCGGGGGCGGTTCCTAAGGCGCAGACTCGCAGCATTTTCTGCATCTTTGCGCGGTTTATGCCTGTGCAAGATGCCGCCGCCAGGTCGGTACAAACAAGCCTGGCTCCCTTAGCGCTGTCCACCATGACCACGATTGCCCTGATTCGAAAAATTAAAGCCTGGTTCATTAGACTCAGCCTGCACCGCGTCTTTGAACCGTTTGCAACGCTGCTCCTCTACGCCGGCTACCTAAGCCGGCTCTCAGCATGGGCGGCTAAAAACACAGGGCGCTGGGCCTTCAATGATTTTTACAATCCAAAACCTGACCACAAGGGGAGAATTAAATTATACGAATTTCTTCGGGATCAGGAACGCCTTGCTGACCGCCCCATCACCTACCTGGAGTTTGGCGTTGGCCGCGGAAACTCCATGCGCTGGTGGACCGCTGCAAACACGCATCCCGACAGCCGTTTCTACGGATTCGACACCTTTGAAGGCCTTCCGGAGCGCTACGGGACCTACGCGGAAGGCACTTTTTCGCAAGGAGGTAAGTTTCCCGATATTCCAGATGCCCGGTTGCAATTTGTTAAAGGGCTTTTCCAGGACAGCTTGCCTGGTGTCCTGCCTGGTTTAGATTTTAGCCGTCAAACCATCGTGCACATCGACGGTGACCTCTACACCTCTGCGTTGTATCCCTTGGCTATGCTGTATCCCAAACTTAAGGAAGGAGATTTTCTCCTCTTTGACGAATTCGGGGTTCCCTTGCACGAGTTCCGCGCGTACGAAGACTTTACGCGTTCTTTTCGCCTGCAACTGGAGCCCGTGGGTGCCATTAACAACTACCTGCAAGTCGTGTTCAAACTGACAAAACACCAAGGCAATTGAACCACTCAATTAGCTGATGTACAGATCAACTTGAGGGCGAGGCTTCAGAAACTAATTTTTATTCCGGTATCCGGATTGAGAATGTCCTGTTTGGAAGGTTTTATGTGATTGTCATGCAGGTAGAGAAACTGCAGGTTTTTTAATCCGCTAACTTCCTTAGGAACATTTTTAAATTCGTTGTTATTCAAATATAATTTCTCCAAGTATAACAGTCTGCTGATTTCCTGCGGGAGCTCTTTTAAATGATCATTCTCCAAATGCAAGATTTTCAAGCTGGGCAATTGGCTTAACACTTCGATGTTCTTGTCCAGATTAAAGTACTTGTCATCATTTACATACAATTCCTCAAGATTTAGCAATTGGGCAAATGCCCTTGGCAACGTTGAAAAATCATTGCCACTTAAATCCAAAACTTTCAGATTCTTAAGACTGCCAATGCCCGTTGGCAAATCATCCAGGTGATCATCCTTTAAACTCAAATACTCGAGGTTCGGGAACTTTAACCACAAGCTGTCCGGAATCGGAAAGCTTTCTCTATCCAAACGCAGCCTCAAAACAAGTTCGGGATGCTCTAAGGCTTCAGTCAAACTGTTATACTCAGTTTCTTGAGGCAAGGCAGCTTCGTTGGTCTGAGAAAAGCCAATTTGACCAGCTAAAATCAAAAGGGCAGAAAACAGTTGACTTTTCATGGTGTAATAGTTTCAATTCTTCTGGTCCAATTCTTCCGTTTCAATTCTTCTGATTGTCCGCATGGATGGGCTTTAAACCCTGCGGCAAGGAGCCTAAAGCTACTGCGCACCATGCGATATTGCGGCCGAACGCAAACCCCTGAAGACACACACCAAAGGATTGGCGTTCGGACACAAGTGTGCTAAGCCGATCAACCATGCTGGCCTAACTGGCTGGGTTGTAGGGCAGCGAAGATTTGTGCACGATGATGCGCAATTTCCCATCACCACCTTTTCTGAACACCCAGGTTCTATCAACCATCACTTCTGTTCCATCTTTTCCGGTAACCCATACATTGCACATGGTGATGGTTATGGAACTATATTACATTTAATGGACGCATTTTAAATTACATCAAGTCCACAAACGCAATCGAGTTAACCGCCCTTGCT
>WGOA01000016.1 GCA_016124275.1 Bacteroidota bacterium | reverse complement strand
TGGTTGTTAAAAGCAGGCGTACTGTGTATGTTGTTTCTTCGCAGCCTGGCCTAAGGCATGGCTGTTGTCCGGAGTGCGTTACCCCTTCGCCCTAAATCAGGCTTTAGTTTACCCCCTATGAAAGGTTTTCGTTTCACGCAATTTTTTGATCCGGGCGAATCAGGAACGCCCTTTGAGCGGCTGTTGAAGCTGTTCAAAGAATTGCTTCTGCACACCTCCGGCGATGTGGCCGAGGCGCTGAGCTGGCTTACGGAGCTGGACAAACAATACAAACTCACGGATGAGAAGTACGGCATTGCCGATTTCATTCAGGAGCTGCGCGACAAAGGCTACATCCAGGGCGAGGCCGAGACCCCGGCAGGCATGACACCTACGGGCAAAATGGACCAGCTCATTCGCCAGAGCAGCCTGGAGGAAATCTTCGGAAAGCTCAAAAAAGGAGCGCGCGGCGGGCACCGCACCAACCGCTCCGGCATGGGCGAGGACCAGAGCTCCGACATTCGACCCTACCAATTCGGCGACAACTTGGACCAGATTGATTTTGGCGAGTCCATCCGCAACGCGCACATCCACCACGGTCCGGAGCAGTTCAACATGGAGCCCGAAGATCTGGTGGTGCGCGAGCAGGACTACCAGACGCAAACCAGCACCGTGCTGATGATTGACGTATCGCACTCCATGATTCTGTACGGCGAAGACCGCATTACGCCAGCCAAAAAAGTGGCCATGGCACTGGCGGAGCTCATCACCACGCGCTACCCCAAAGACACGCTTGATGTGATTGCCTTTGGCAACGACGCCTGGCCCATTGAAATCCGCGACCTGCCGTACTTGCAGGTAGGACCTTTCCACACCAACACGGTAGCGGGGCTGGAATTGGCCATGAACCTGCTGCGGCGGCGCAAAAACCCCAACCGGCAGATCTTCATGATCACGGACGGCAAGCCCACCTGCATCAAACAAAGCGATGGGCAGTACTACAAAAACAGCTTTGGCCTAGATCGAAAAATCCTGAACCGAACGCTGAATTTGGGGGCTCAGTGCCGCAGATTGGGCATCCCCATCACCACCTTCATGATTGCCGAAGACCCCTGGCTTCAAAAGTTTGTGGAGGACTTCACGGAAGTCAACCACGGCAAAGCCTTTTACACCAGCCTGAAAGGGCTGGGCGAATACATTTTTGAGGACTACGAGCGCAACCGGAGAAGGCGGTTGCGGTAGAAACTTCCTATAAGAATTACATAAGACCGACCATTCACCAACGCTCAACCGGCACACGACCGATCACGATCATCCCCCAAGTTCCATGAACCAACACCCTCACGCCCGGATCACTACCCTGGGCGAATTGCTCAAGACCAGCTACCGCCCCCGCACGGTCAAAGACGAAATGCGCGATAACCTGGTGGCGCTGCTGAAAAGCGGCAAGCGGCGTTTCCCCGGTATTCACGGGTTCGAAGACACGGTGCTGCCCGATCTGGAGCGCGCCATTTTGAGCCGGCACAACATCATTTTGCTGGGCTTGCGCGGCCAGGCCAAAACCCGTATCGCCCGCCTGCTGCTGGATTTACTGGACGAATGGGTACCGGCGGTGGACGGCACCGAATTGATGGATGACCCCATGCAGCCCATCAGCCGCGAAGCGCGCGACCTGCTCGCCGCCCACGGCAACGAAACACCCATTCGCTGGGTGCACCGCTCGGAGCGCTACACCGAAAAACTCGCCACCCCGGATGTCTCCGTGGCCGACCTGATTGGCGACGTCGATCCTATTAAAGCAGCAAACCGCAAGCTTTCGTATTCTGACGAGCGCGTCATCCATTTTGGGCTGGTGCCGCGGGCCCACCGCGGGCTGTTTGTCATCAACGAACTGCCCGATTTGCAACCGCGCATTCAGGTGGCGCTCTTTAACATTTTGCAGGAGGGCGACATCCAGATCCGCGGATTCAAATTGCGGCTCCCGCTTGACGTTCAGTTTGTCTTTACCGCCAACCCCGAAGACTACACCAACCGGGGTTCCATTGTAACCCCGCTCAAAGACCGTATAGAGTCGCAGATCCTGACGCATTATCCGAAATCACTGGAGACTTCGCGCCTGATTTCCGACCAGGAAGCGAACCCGGCGGCGTCGCAGCTCGAGCGCGTGGCCCTTCACCCGATAGCCCTGGACCTCATTGAGCAAATTGCCCTTGAAGCCCGCGAAAGCGAATTGGTGGATGCCAAAAGCGGTGTGTCTGCGCGCATGACCATCAGCGCCCGCGAAAACCTCATCAGCGCTGCAGAGCGCCGGGCTTTGCTGTCAGGTACCACACAGACCATGGTGCGCGTAGCCGATTTTTGGGGCGTCATTCCGGCCATTACCGGCAAGGTGGAATTGGTGTATGAAGGCGAGCAGGAGGGTCCCTACTTAGTGGCCCTGACCCTCTTGGGCAAGGCCATCCGCAAGCAGTTCATCCAGTATTTCCCCAACCCGGAAAACCTGAAGAAAAGCCGCAAAAAGGAGGGCAAGCAGGCCGATCCCTACGCAGGCGTAGCCGCCTGGTTTGGCGAGGGAAACACGGTGGATGTCTTCCACGACATGGACGATAAAACCTACCGGGCATCCATTGACGCGGTTCCGGGGCTGGATGATATTCTGGACCGCTATTTCCACGAGGCCAGCAACGGAAACGACCGTTACTTTCTCAAAGAGTTTCTTTTGCACGGACTGGCCGAGTACAGCCTGCTCAGCAAGCATCTGGTGGAAAGCGGCACCCGCTTCAGCGACCTGCTCAGCAGCATGTTGAGCGGCAAAACCATCGACGAGGAGGACTATTGATGCGGGGCAGCTACAGAAGCCCCTAAAAGCGTTACGCCCATTTTTTAGCGGTTTCCTTTCCAGGGTGGGACCCTTGCCGGACTTGGGCGGCGCAGTATCTTCGTGGCAGCGACGCGATCCCATTCCCCCGTTTTCATGCCAAAGTCCGCTGCACTGGCCGATCATATTCAGAACGCCTCTTCCCGCCAAACAGCGGCAGGAGGCGCAGAACGCGAGTGGTTCCTGATCGTGAACCCCGCCTCCGGCAGCGGCAAGGGCAAGCGGCTGCAGCCTAAAGTGGAGCGCGCCATGCGGCAGGCGGGCATTTTTGGGGGGGTATCGGTATCGCAAGGCCCCGGCGACCTTGCCCGGATAGCGGCCGAGGCCATTGGGCTTGGCCATCGCCGCCTCGCGCTGTTGGGGGGTGACGGCACCGCCAATGAAGTGCTCAACGGAGTTTTTTCGCAGGAAGAAATCCCGGCTACCGATATTACCCTGGGCATGCTTTCGGTGGGCACGGGCAACGATTGGATGCGAACCATCGGCATGCCCAAAGCCCCGGAAGAGGGCATCAAGGCACTTGCCCGGGGCAATTCCTGCCTTCACGATGTCGGCCAGGTGTGGTACGGGGCCCCGGAGCAAAAATTGCGCTACTTCCTCAACATTACAGGCGCCGGATTTGATGGGGAGGTTACCCGGCGGGTTCAAGGCTGGAAGGGCTTTCTGGCTGGTCGTAAACTCTCTTATTGGGTGACCATCCTGCGCACCCTCTTCGATTACCAGCACACCCAGGTAGTTGTTCAGTTGGAAGGGCAGGAGCATCGCTTTACGGCGCTTAGCCTGGCGGTGGGCATTTGCCGCTACAACGGAGGGGGAATGATGCAGTTGCCCGAAGCAGCTTACGACGATGGATTGCTGGATGTAACCGTTGTGGGTAAAATGAGCACGCTGGAGATGGTGTATCGGCTCCCGATGATGCTTGACGGGAGCTTCACCCGGCTAGCCTCGGTCCACACCTTTCGGGCAGCGGAATTGCACCTCGACTCCGAACCCGGAATCTGGTTAGAAGCGGACGGTGAAGTGCTTGGGCGCACCCCGGCCAGGGTTACTTGCCTCAGGCAGGCCATACGGGTGGTTGTTCCCTGACCGCTCCCCATTTATTGGGATTAAGCTCATGCAGGAAAGTATAGAAGCGGGATTTCCGACATGTAGGATTCTTATAATCTGTTGGTTTAGAAGCATTTGGTGAATAAAAGGGTGAAAACACTTAAAGTTGTCCACTTTTTGCGCTTATCCACCAAAACATTATTGGATTTGACAATCCCGCTCTACCTTTAACCTTCGGTGCGCATGCATCCCTCTGATTGAATCATTCCCTAAACCAAACTGAATTACATGAAAAGATTTTATGCATTATTCTCAGCCATTGCGCTGATGACTACTGCAGCCATGGCACAAGTTCCAGCAGAAACATGCGGCGCAGCCGTTACGTTTACTGGTGCTGCTCCCTGGACTGCAGTAGGTTCAACTGTTGGTGCAATTGACAACTACAATGAAGTTTGTCCTTACACCAATGCCGGTGGTCGTGATGAAGTGGTTGCCTGGAACCCGCCAACCTCGGGCTACTATGACATGAGCCTCTGCCAGGGCACCACCAACTTCGACTCCAAATTGTACGTTTATGCTGGTTCTTGCCCTGCTCCTAACAGCGGCCTGGAAATCGCATGTTCGGATGACGCTTGCGCCAACGGTGCAACTTTCCCCAACCCATGGATTTCTGCGCTGACCAACGTGTTCATGAGCACAGGTACGGTTTACTACATTGTGGTAGACGCTTACAGCGGTGCTGATCAGGGCAACTTCACGTTGCTGGTTTCGCCTGCAGCTGCACCTCCTACGGGTAGTGTGTTGGCCATCGGAGAAGGTCGCATCTACGACTACTCCTTCATTCCCGAGTACAACCTCGCCGCAAGCAACTTTGCAGCTGTTGTAGGAAACCTGGGTGCCACTGTGTTCAACAACGTGCGTGTTCAAATGCGTGTGTTCTCGAGTGCAGATGGTTTTGTAGCCCCAATCAGCACTATCTTCTCTAACGTGCTTCCTGCCTTAAATCCTACGGCCATTGAAGTAGTGACGGGTGTGAGCGGTTTTACCCCTCCTGACACCGGAACCTACATTTTCGAATATGTAGTTCAGAGCCCTGGCGGAACGGGTACTACCGCCCTGGATGACACCAGCTTTAGCTTCCTGGTGGTTGATGAGAGCTCACAAGAGCGTTCTTACGCTTTCTTGGGCGCTCCAATCAGTGCTGTCCGTCTGGCCACTTTGGGCAACGCCGAATACGGTGTGGTTCAGAGCTACGGTGTTGGCGGAAACGTCACGGGTGCTACCCTGCTTATCTCTGTTGATCCCGTTTACGCAGCGGAGCCAATCACGGCAAACCTCTACGAAATCCTGGGTGGTAACATTGATAGCCTCAGCCTGGTTGCCACAGGTTCTGTGCCTGCAGATACCGGGGCACTGGTCTATGACATTGCCTTGTCCGGAAGCATTGCCGCAGGTGATTATATCCTGTCTTACGCTGGTAACAGCTTCCCCGTTCGCACGGACGAAATCTACAGCCAGGGTTCTTCTGACCTGGTTCGCGGTGATGTCACCGGTGGTTTCTGGGGTTTCTTCGCCGGTCCATATGCATGGAGCTTTGTAGCCCTTACCGAAGAAGCTGCTGCTGCTTGTAACTCTGCTATTCCCCCAACCAACCAGTCGCACACTGTGCTTTCCAACCGGGTTCGCCTTGATTGGACGCCTAACGCAGGCGCAGTGGGTTGCCAGGTTAACGGTAAGCGTCTGCCTACCGGTCCTCAGCCAAGCGTGAACGTACTGACCGCTCCTTACAACACCACCAACGTTCCTTTCGCCGTAGCCGGTGCCGGAACCACCTGGACCTGGCGTGTACGTTGCGCATGTACCATCACCCCGCTTGATCTGTCTCCCTACACCGCTTACGGTGACACGTTCTCTATCCCCGTTGCTCGCGAAGGCGAAATTCTGGACGTGACGTTGTTCCCCAACCCGGCTGACAACATGCTGATGGTTGCTTACAGCGGCAAAGGTGGCGAAGTGAACATGACCATCGTTGACATGTTGGGCCGTGTTGTGCTGAACCGTACCGAACTGTCGGTAGAAGGCATGAACAACACCTCCTTCGATGTAGCCGGTCTTGAGAACGGCAACTACTTCATCAACATGGAAGAAGCTGGCGAAGTGAAGACCGAGAGCTTCTCGGTTGCTCACTAATCCGAGCTTTCTTCTCCGCAATCGCTAAACCCGGTTGCTAACTCCTTGCAGGGCGGACCAAACGGTTCGCCCTGCTTTTTTTTGGCCAATAGCGCAGCGCTATTGGCCCCATCGAAACGGCCAGTGTTGAGGCTGCCCCGTCCAAAAAGCGGGCTTACCTTTGTCAGCAAGGGAGGAGCATGGACGTCATAAAGTTTATTTTTTATATGGGAGTTATCCAGATTGTGTTCAGCACGCTCTGGAAATTCATCGCAACGTTTGCCTCTGGCTTGTTTGAATCCATTGGTCTCAACAAGGATTTGTCCTTTTTGGGGTTTAAAGCGGCTGGGTACTACATCCTGGTTTCTGTTTCCGCGCTGGTAACCTGGGACATGATGGTTCAGGGCAGCACCATCACCGCAGCCATCGTAGGGGTGGCGGGAACCTTTATCATCTACACCACCATCGCCGGTAATTTGGAGCGCAACCGCTGGCGCGCCGTGATGAATTTTGAACGCAAACGCGTCCAGGTCATGCGTTTTGACGGGTACCTGCTCATTGGATCGGTGGCGCTCTTTTTGGTCACCCTTGCCTTGCCGGAGATTGCTTCCAATCCAGTTAACAATGGGTTTAGAACCTTTATTGACAACGTTTATAAAACCCCGGTCATCGGATGGATCGTCGGTTTAGGGGCGCTTTTTTACATGCTGCACATCATCTTTAAAGGCATGCGCACCACTGATTACCTGATCAATTTGCTGTTTTACCCCAATCGGGTTCGAAGGGGTTCGCCGGCTATGGCAGGCCAGGAGGAGGATACCGAGTACGTGGACTATGAAGAAGTCCACGATGAAGAAAGCACGCGCGGATGAGAAGGATGCAAGGGCTTACCGCCGTCTTTTTGCTTGCTCTATCGTCTGTTTTACCGCTTCCCTTGCAAGCTCAGCCAACCGTGCAGTGGGCATCAAGGCTCATTGGCTTTTCTACGGAATACAGCCGCAAGGCCTCTTCAGCCAGCCAGGTGCTTGGCGCCCCCGACGTCTGGCCGGGTTTTGGGGCCAGTGATGTCGCTTGGGCACCGTCACGCCCCAACAGCGCTATGGATGAGTTTGTGCGGGTTGGCTTTCAAACCCCCATGGCTATCCAGCAGGTGGCCATCGCTGAATCGCTGAACCCCGGTTGCATTTACAAGGTCATTGCTTACGACGAGCAGGGCCAAAAGCACGAACTTTTTGAAGACCGCCAGCAAGCCCAGCGGTCGTTTTACCCGGGTTCCCGGCTGTTTAGTGTTAAGCTGGATGCGACAACTCCCTACCGGGTTGCCGAAATCAAACTCGTGTTGCGCACCAGTCGGGTGGAAGGCATGTGCCAGATCGACGCCATTGGCCTATCGGATTCGCCGGATAAAATCCGACCAGCCATTCGGATGGTCGAAGCGGATTTGTTCCCGGTGCAAGCGGAGAACCTGGGCCCCAACGTCAATTCGGCCAGCCCCGACATGTTGCCGATGATCAGCCCTGACGGGCGAACGTTGTACTTTGCCCGCAAACTTCACCCTGAAAACAGCGGCACAGATCTTCGGGATGACATCTGGGTTTCCAGCCTTGACGATAACGGAGAGTGGTCCCAAGCGCAGAACATCGGCGCTCCCCTGAACAACGAGCACCACAACTTTGTGTCCTGGATCAGTCCGGACGGCCGGCAAATGGTGTTGCCGCATGACTACGGCCGCCGGGAAATCGGGGCCGAGTTTCGCGTCTCCAACAGCATGCTGCGCCAGGGCAATTGGGCTTTCCCCCAAGTGATGAACGTGCCGGAGCTGTACAACCGCAGCCAGTTTACCTGCATTCACCTCAATCCGGAGGGCACGGTCATGTTGCTGGCGTTGGAACGCGATGAAGGCCTGGGTGGCCTGGATCTCTATGTGTCCTTTGCCCGCGGCCGGGATTCCTGGACCGTTCCTAAGCCCCTTGGGCCCACCATCAACACGGCGGGCATGGAGGGCAGTGTGTTCCTTGCTGCCGACGGCAGGAGCTTGTACTTTGCCTCCAACGGCCATCCCGGATTTGGCGGCTACGACATGTTTCTCAGCCGGCGGCTGGACGATACCTGGACCCAATGGTCGGCGCCGCTCAATCTTGGCCCGCACATCAACACCGAGCGCGATGAGTACTATTACTCGCTTCCCGCTTCGGGCGAGTACGCCTACTTTTCATCCGAGCAGGGCGGCTATGGCGGCGCAGACCTCTTTCGCATTCGCCTCCCGCAATCAGCCCGTCCGGACCCCGTGACCCTGTTGCACGCCTCGGTCATCAACCAACAAACCGGCGAACCCATTTCCGCTCAACTGCGCTTCAACGAGGTGCAGGTCCAAGCACAGCCGGGCGAAGGGTCCAGTACCCTGGTGCAACCCCGTGACGATTCCCCCGACATTGTGATCGCTGAAGCGGACGGTTACTTTCCACAAGGCCTTGACTTGGATGCCGGACCTGGCGAGGATCCCACCTGGATGGATGTGGACCCCGACATGCAGGGATCGAAAGACCTGCAGGATGTGGACCCCAACCCGACGGCCCCCCCCGCTCAATCCGGGAGCCCCATCCAAACCGCAACGCCCTTCCAAACCGCAACGCCTGAACCAACCCTGCAAGCACCCGAGCCGGCCCTCGTTTACCGCGAGCTGGACGCCAACTTAGCGCTCGTGCCCCTGGCCGTAGGAAACCTTGTGCGCCTCAACGGCGTGTACTTCTCCGCCAATAAGTCCTTTTTGCTCAAAGAAAGCCAGGTGGAGTTAGACGTGGTAGCGCAATACTTGCGGGCAAATCCAGGCCTGTTGGTTGAGGTTGGAGGCCATACCAATGGCTTGCCCCCGGAGGCCTTTTGCCTGGAATTGTCTGAAGCAAGGGCGAAGGCCGTGGTTCAGTACTTGCGGGAGCGCGGCGTAAAACAGGAGCAACTGCAATGGAAAGGCTACGGCAAGACTTTGCCCATCGGCGACAATGCAACGCTGGAAGGGCGCAAGCAGAACCAGCGCGTTGAATTGAAACTACTGGCTGTTCCCTAATCTGCTCTTATGGGCATGAAACCCAAGCACAGTAACAAACTATATGGTATGTTGAAAGCTATCAATTTTCACAAGCACTCCTTCCAACAGTTTGGCTATGCCTTTGCGCTGCTCTTTGGCTTTTTTGTGCACATTGGTTATGCTTCCGCGCAGCAACCGGAGCTGCGCTATACGGTTCGGTTTCCGGAGCCCTGGACGCAGTACGCTGAGGTCAGCCTGACCATGGTCAACGCCAAGGGCACCGCTACCGATCTGGACATGGCTGCCTGGACTCCTGGTTCTTATATGATTCGCGATTATGCAGGAGCCGTCGAAGCCGTGCGCGCAGAAGATGCTGAAGGGCAACCGTTGCCCGTTGACAAGACGGACAAGGATACCTGGCGGGTAGCACACGGCAAGAACAAGCGCTTTACGGTGCATTACCGGGTTTTCTGCCGGGCCACTAACGTGCGGGAGTCGTACATTGATGAAGAGCGGGCTACTCTGATCCCGGCCGGTATCTACTTGTACCCGGCTTTGGCTGACCTGCCCAGTACGCTGACCATTGAACCCTGGAAATCCTGGTCCGTCATCAGCACCGCGCTGGAGCCAGTGTCGGCTGCTGATCCCTGGACCTTCCGCTTAAGTGGCCGTGACGAACTGCTCGATTCCCCCATGGAAATCGGCAACCACCAGGTGTTGCGTTTTGACGTTGACGGCACGGCGCATGAATTGGCCATTCAAGGCCCGGGTAACTTTGATACCGCCCGGCTTCGCGCGGACATCAGCGCCATTGTGCGCGCTTGCACCAAAATGTTTGGCGGCAACCCCAACAAACGCTACGTCTTTTTGCTCAACAACACAGCCAGTGGTTACGGAGGGCTGGAGCATGTAGCATCTACCAGTATGGTTTACAGGCGTTGGGGCTATGAACCGGACAACAACTACCAGGTATTCCTCGGGTTGGTTAGTCATGAATACTTCCATTTGTGGCTGGCCAAACGCATTCGTCCGGTGGAATACTCTACGTTTACCTACGACCGTGAACAGTATTCCCGGTCGCTGTGGGTGGTAGAAGGCTTCACCCAATACTACGACGACCTGCTGCTCCGCCGTGCCGACCTCCTTTCAGAATCCCGCTACCTGAATATTGTGGAGTCGCTGATGAACAGCGCTCTCAATCGTCCGGGGGATGCCGTGCAGTCGGCCGGTGAAGCCAGCTTTGACACCTGGATCAAGTACTACAAAGGCAACGAGAACAGCAGCAATTCCACCGTGTCTTATTACAACAAGGGCAGCCTGCTGGCCTTGGCGCTGGATTTGGAAATTCTGGCCTCCAGCCAGGGGAAAAACCGGCTGGACAACGTGCTACAAAACCTTTACGCGCTGTACAAGGCCAATCCTGCCCGCGGATTTACTGAGCAGGAAGTACAGCAGTTTGCCGAGCAGGCAGCCGGCAAGGACCTGGATGCCTTTTTTCGCGAGTATGTGTACGGCACAGAACCCCTGGATATGGTTCCCTATTTTGACCGAATTGGTGTGACGCTCCAGGACGACGGAACCTTTACCCAAACCCTGACTGTTGGCGTTGCCATAGACGAGGCTACGTCGGTAGTTCAGCGGGTTGTCCGCGACCAACCGGCAGCAGAAGGAGGTTTGCTTGCCGGCGACGAAATTTTAGCCATCAACGGCTACCGTTTCAAGGGCAGCCTGACCGAATGGGTTGACCGCACAACAGCAGGAGAGACCTGGACCGTTTTGCTTAGCCGCGATGGGTTGCTGAAAACCCTGCAAATAACCCCCAAACCCATACCCAAACACCAATACCGCCTGCAATTGCGCGAGGATGCCCCGGAATCCCAAAAAGCCTTGTATCGCCAGTGGATTAGCCTGCCTTGAGGCTGGGTAGGGCCTTAGGGCAATAGCAGAGCGGTCAGGGTGAACGTTCAGGCAGGTTCAGGCGGCGGCCTGCAGCCCTGAATTGCACAAATATTGGCCGGCAAAGTTGTCCAAACAAAACGAAAGCCCTATTTTACCGTTTAGAAACTGTAAGTATCCAGTTTATCTGGTTTTTTTGCTGAATGGGAGACAGCGCGGTGGGAGCCGCGCTGTTTTTTTTCGCTGATTTTTTCTCGCCTCTCCAAGCGGCCTGTGATCCCCTCGCATTTGCCCGTTGATCCAGGCGTTTTGGCTACTCGATAGCTACCAACTGCCTGGCGCGCTGATTCCCTGACCAGGCATCCAACACGTACAAGCCTGGCGCCAGGTCTGCTACAGAGACCTGCATCGGTCCCGTTTCATCCGCGTTAAAGGCTTTTTGCCAGACAGCAGCTCCGGCCAGGTTGCTCAGCGCCATTTGCAGCGCTGTTGTGGGTTGAGCAGAAAACCATTCCACCGTTAAGGAAACGCTTACTGGATTGGGATAAGCCAGCAGCGTCAGCGTTGGAGCCTCTAAGAACCCTGGAGCCTCCGGCAACCCGGTAACCTCACAAGACTCGGAACTGTTTACCGCTCCCTGCTCCAAACCCGTCGTGAAGAAATGGTCCAGTTGGGTGCCAAAGTCTGCCGAAAAGGTAGCCATGAAGCCCCCGCTGGTCCGGGCAAAGCGAAGGATGCCCGTGCCATCCGAATTGGCAAAGAATTCCAAACCGTCTTTGGCCTGGTCCGTCAATTGAAAATGGTAGCAACCATCCGGCAGCGTAACGGTGTCTTCGTGCAGTTGGAAGGGACCGGTGAAAACACTTCGACTGGCCATCACTTCGCCCAAATCGTTTCGGATGGTCCAGGCATTTTGCTCGGGGCGCGCATTGGTGCGCATCCAAACCACAAAACTGTTCTCGTAAACCGGCACCCGCTCAAAGGGCGCTTGCTTCTCGTTGTTCCAGGCAACCACGTCGCTCTGGCCATTGGGCCCTTCGACCCGCGCAAAAAAACGCGGCGACAGGCTGCCGACATCGGGCCAGGTGAGGTTGCCCAATTGGACCTCTTCGGACTGGCCGTACAACAAATTGCCGCTCCAGGCTTGGTAACACACCGTGCCACCCACAATACCGTAAGCTATGGTACAGGAGGTCAGCGGACCGCCGCCGTTGTTGCCGATCCTGATCAGCGGACGGCCGCAACTGGGGTTAAAACGCCCGTGTTCCGGATCGGTGGAAGGGCTCAAAATGGCAAGCAACTCTGCATCCAGCCGATGGTTGAACGCTCCGTAGCAGACCCAGCTGGCGTCCAGCAGGTACGAAGGCGTCTGCGGCCCCGACCAGGTGTACGCATCCACGTCCAGGTCAAGCGCCACGGAGGCGGCCCCGGACTCCGGCGTGTATTCGTGAAAATGCGTCCAGGCTTCCGAGCCCGGGCACCAGTTGGCCCGGTCGAAAAGCCAGGTACCCGCCTGGGGATACACCGGGTTGTAGCCGCAGTCATCGCGCCACATGGGCTGGCGGAAGCGCTCCATGCCGTTGATCCGGACGCTGTAATCGCGTTCGCAGAACTCGGCGCAGAAATCCGTGTTGTCAAAACCGTGTCCGCTGGGCGTGACACGCAGCCGCGCGTGCGCTGTGCCGACAGGCAAGGCCAGCGTTTTGGCAGGCAGGTATGCGCTTTCAAAATCCGCGCTGTTGCTGTAACTCCAATCGCCGGCACCGCTGTGGTACACCGAGGCAACCGAGAGCACCGGTCGGGGAGGCGTGCCTTCAATGAACGCAAAATCCATGGTGCCTGCAAAGCCGCTGGACCAGCCGTCGTAGTAAATCCGCAGTTTCTGGCGGTCTTGCAGCAGGCCTGCAAAATCCGTGACGTCGTAGACAAAGGTGCGGGTCCAATTGTTGTTGAACCCTTTTAAGCCATTTCGCATGTAGCCGCCATATGGCGTGATGCAGCGTCCCAATTCATATTCGGTGGAAGTGGTTGTGTCAACCAGGCTCAACAGCACGGTGTAATCCCAATCCGAGCAACCCGAGCTGGCACAGCCCAGCGTGAAGTACAACAAAATCCGGCCGTAAGAAATGCTGCCATCGGGAAACTCCGCGTAGTCATCATAGGCTTCATTCCAAACCAGGTCGCGGGCATCCTGTGCGCGAACCCAGGTGGTGTCGCCAACGCCTGCCTGAGCAGCCGGAGCAACGAACAGAACCAGGCAAGCGCCCAACAGCCCAAAGAGGAAGGGAGAGGGTGTAAACGGTGCATTCATGGCCCCCGAAAATACGGCATTGCCCTAAACTGTTGTCCGATTGCTTAATTTCAGGGCAATATTTTGCCATGCGATTTTTCCCTTTTCTACTCGCCGCCGCGTTCACGGTAGCCATCGTTTACCTGTTGGACCGTCCCCTGGGCGATTCGCCATCGATCGGGCGTTTGCTCGATCCGTTTCGCGGCGTCTGGAACAACGCGCGCCAAGCGGAGCCAGCAACCGGGACCACTTCGCTTCCCTTGTCCGGCCTTTCCGGAACGGTCAGTGTGCGTTACGATGAACAAGGGGTGCCTCACATCTTTGCCCCCTCCTGGCTGGATGCCATCCGGGCGCAGGGCTACGTGACGGCTAAAGACCGCCTTTGGCAGATGGAATTCCAGACACACGCCGCAGCTGGTCGTATGGCTGAAATTTTAGGCCCGGACCTGGACGAAAAAGGCGATGGAAAAATCCTGCGCTACGATCGCCTGCAGCGCCGGCAGGGTTTGGGCTATGCCGCGGAGCAGTCGCTGACTGCCATTGCCAAAGACGATTCCATGATGGCTTTTCTGGAGGCCTATGCAGCTGGGGTCAATGCCTGGATTGACCAACTAAAGCCAGCCGATTACCCCATTGAATACAAACTGTTGGAGTACAAACCGGAAGCCTGGGCGCCGCTAAAAACGGCTTTGCTGATGAAGTACATGGGGCAGGATCTGGCCAGTACAGAGTACGATTTGCCGTTTACTTACCTGCGGCGAAAGCTCGGTCTGGAGGAATTCAACCGCCTTTTTCCTGTAGACGCCAACACCGATCCGATTGTGCCGCCGGGCACGCCGTACCCTTTTTCCGCCATCGACATCGACACGCCTGATGCCTACGAGCCTCCGGCATTGGCTGCTTACCCGCCGGCAATTGCTCGCCCTGATCGCGGCATAGGCAGCAACAACTGGGCGGTGCACGGCAGCCGGACAGCATCCGGTGCGCCGATACTTTGCAACGATCCGCACCTGCAACTCAACTTGCCTTCCATCTGGTACCAGGTGCAATTGCACGCTCCGGGATTGAACGTTTATGGCGCCAGCTTGCCCGGCGCACCTGGGGTGGTCATTGGCTTTAACCGCGATATCGCCTGGGGCGTGACCAATGCTGGCCGCGACGTGCGGGACTGGTACCGGATAGAATTTCGCGATGCCTCCCGCAAGGAATACAAGTTTGAAGGCGAATGGCGGGCTGCCAAACCCCGCTTGGAAATACATCGTATCAAAGGCGGATCCGTACAGTATGATACGGTATGGTACACACACCACGGCCCGGTGGTTTACGATCGCAACTTTGAACACACCGAGTTGGAAGGTTTTGCGCTGCGCTGGGAACTGCACCAGCCTTCCAACGAAATGAAGACCTTCCTGGTGTTGAATTCCGCCGACAGCTATGCGGATTACCGCCGGGCATTGCCCAATTTCCAATGCCCGGGGCAAAACTTATTGTTTGCGTCGCGCCAGGGAGATATTGCCATCACGCAACAGGGTCGCTTTCCGGCGCGATGGCCGGGGCAGGGGCGTTTTTTGCTGGACGGCTCGCGCGCTGATCACCAATGGCAAGCCTACATTCCCGCGGAGCACAATCCAACCAGTGTAAACCCAGAGCGCGGGTTTGTGTCATCGGCCAACCAGTATCCCGCAGACAGCACCTATCCGTATGACCAGCTCGGCTACTTTGAGGAATACAGAAACCGAAGGGTCAACGACCGGCTGGCCAACATGGGCAACCAGATTACGCCGCAGAACCTCATGGACCTTCAACTGGACAACTACGGTCTGATGGCTGCAGAAGCCTTGCCTGTAATGTTGGAGGCCTTTCCCCCGGCAAAAGATGCTTTGGGCAACTGGGATTACTTCTACCACGCGGACTCCAAAGAGGCGGCCCGTTTTCAAAGTTGGTACAATGCGTTGTATGCACTCATATGGGATGAATTTGAGGGCGATGCGGCCACCACCATCAAACCCGAGCATTACCCGACCATTGCGCTCATGCGCGCCGATGCTTCGAGCCCCTGGTTTGACGACAAACGCAGCCCGGAGCGGGAGAACCTGGCCGATCTGGCCGCCAAAGCCTGGGAACAAAGCCAGACCGATCTGGACTGGTGGGCGTTTAAAAACACCTCCATTGCCCACCTGCTCAAATTGGATCCGTTCAGTGTCCTGGCGGTACAGAGTGGCGGCAACCGGAATATTGTCAACGCCACCAGCGAGCGCCACGGACCCAGTTGGCGCATGGTGGTTGAAATGACCGATCCGCCGCGGGCCTGGGGCATTTACCCCGGCGGCCAGAACGGCAATCCCGCCAGCCCGGAGTCCACCCAGTTTGTTGCGGATTGGGCAGAGGGCAACTATTACGAATTGCTTTTTCTGCTGAGCCAGGACGACCGCCCGGAGCGCACCCCGCGGGAGCTCGTGCTGACCGCCAAACCTTAAGGAATGGCGTTTGTGCTCCGCGCAAACCCCGCATCGTCTAACCGCTTTGCAGTTTTCTTTCACCCCGGCACGTTCCCAACTTTATGGCCATGAAATCTACCTTCAACATGTTCTTGACGCTGGTTCTGGTCGCCGTTTTGGCCCGGCTCAGCGTTTACCTGATTCCCTACTGGTGGGGGGTGGTGCCCGGCGCTGCCTTGGGCGGTTTGCTGGCAGCCCGCAGCGGGTTGGAAGCGCTGGTCGGGGGCTTTGTCGGCCTGGTTTTGTTGTGGAGCAGTTATGCTGTCGCGGTGCACGTGACCAACCACGGCATCCTGGGGCAGCAATTGGCAGGCATCACCGGATTGCCCTCTTCGCTGGCCATTTTGCTCATCACCGCGGCGCTTGGCGGCGTGGTTGGAGCAGCGGGGAGCCTGACGGGTTATATGCTTAAAAAATCCTGGACGGCAAGCGAATAGCATGCATGGCTCCCGCAACAGGCAGTCTATTTTTGCAACAGCGCACAGGAATTCCGCATTCGGGCAGGGCTTGGTTTACCATGATTGCCAGTGCTTTACCAATTTTACCCATTGTTGGCACGGTTTATGGTATTGAGTGCGCCGCCTGCCCTTGGGACATTTAGGATGCCGATTTTAGGGGTATCCACCTTGGTTAAGAAGGACCGGCAAACGTTCCACGAACACCCAAACCAATCATCAGCAAAACCAAACAGACCATGAAATCTATTAGAATTCTATTGATTCTTGCCCTTGTGAGCGGCACTGTCGCCACTCAGGCCCAAGTCAACACGGGAGCTAAAGGAGGCACAGTGAGCCCAACCCAACCAGAATCCGGCCGCAAGAAGCCAGGCGGCCAGGTGAACCAGACCACCGAGCAGCCTGCAGGCACTAAGCCAGGCGGCACGGCGAATCAAGCCAGCGAGCAACAGACTACCACCAAGCCAGGCGGTACCATGGCTGCTGAGGAGCCCATGGCCGACTTGACCAAACTGACCACGGCCGATCAGTGCCGCCAGTACGCAGAAGCTAAGGTAACCTGGTTGGAAGGTGAAGTCGGTACGCTTTCTACAACCCAGAAGCGCTCCATCCAGGACATTTTCACCCAGACCTACATGGAAATCAAAGGGGTTAAAGACAGCAATCCCGACATGCCCCGCGGCGAACTGAAAGCCAAAGCCGAAGACATGCTGACCAATGCCCGTTCCAAGTCATTGGAGGTGTTGACCCCGGAGCAACGCGCCAGCCTTGACTCCTGGCAAAGTGGCCGCCAGCCCGGCATGCAAGACCAGGCCAAGAAGCGCGCACTGGAGCAAACCGAAGAACTGGACAAGGTGGTCGGCTTAACGGCTGATCAAAAGCAAAGCGTCCTTGACCTGAATACGCAACTGTGGATGGAAGGACGCGAATGGAAAACGGCTAACCCTGAAGCGACTGCGGAGACCAAAAAAGCCTACGCTAAGGAAATGGCCCTCAAGCGCATGGAAGGGTACAAAGGCATTCTGACTGAAGAGCAGAAGACCAAGTTCATGGAATACCGGAACAGCAATCCGGGCAGCATGGAATAAGGCCACATGCCTTATAGTAATGCAGCGGCTCGGGCTGGGTGCCCGGACCACGAACACAAACCTAACAGGCTCGGGCTTGGTGCCCGGACCACGATCTCAGCAGCCCGGGCATTTTGTCCGGGCTGTTTTTTTTCACGCAGCCGCCTTGCCGGCAAAGCGCATTGCACCGTTTCTGGCCAAGACCGCTGAACTTAGCGGGCATGCCCGTAAAAAAGCCCCTGGTTGCAAACCCTGACCTGTTGATCGTTGAACCCTGGTATGGCGGCAGTCACCGCCAATGGATCGACGCCTACCAGCAGCGCAGTACCCTGAACGTCCAGACACTGGCCTTGCCCGCCCGCTACTGGAAATGGCGCATGATGGGAGGCGCCCAGTCGCTGGCCCGTCAATTCCGCGAACTCCGGTTGCAACCCCGCCGCATTTTAGCCAGCTCCATGTTGGATTTGCCCACCTTTCTGGGCTTGCTGCGCCGCGAAGTAGCCGATATACCCGTTGACCTGTACCTTCACGAAAACCAGATTCTCTACCCCTGGTCGCCGTCTGATCCAACTCGGGCGAAGGGCTCCGCCACTCCGGGCAACACGCCGCACCGCGACAACCTGTACGCCTACCGAAACCTGATTTCGGCCATCGCCGCAGACCGCGTCTTCTTCAATTCTGGTTGGCACCGCCGCGCCTTTCTGGACGCGCTGCCGGAATTCCTGGATCAATTTCCCGACCGCCGTGAACGCCAAGCGCTGCCCGACTTGCGCAAAAAAAGCAAGGCGCTCTACCTGGGTTTGGACTTGCAGGCCATCGATCACGCGTTGACGCAACAGCCCGCGCGCTCCCGCACGGATGACAAGGCACCCGTGCTGGTTTGGAACCACCGCTGGGAACACGACAAAAACCCCGCCTTGTTCTTTGAAACGCTGGTTGCCTTGAAAGCGGACCACGCGTTCCAAGTGCTCGTGCTCGGCCAAAACTTTGGCGACCGCGACGGCTTGTTTGCCTGGGCCCAGGAAGCCCTCCACGACCGCATTTTGCACTGGGGCCCCGTCGAGGATCGCCAGGAATACCTGCAATGGCTGATTCAGGGCGACATCTTACCCGTTACCGCCCACCATGACTTCTTCGGCGTAGCAAGCGTTGAAGCCCTCTACGCCGGTTGCCGACCCGTCCTGCCCAACCACTGGGTCTATCCGGACTTGCTGCCGGAAACCGCCCGCCACCGCTACCTCTACGAAGCCGATCAGGATGTGCGGGCCCACAATTTCAAAGAAGCGCTGCTGCTAGCCCTCCGCGATTGGCCGCAGCACGACCCTGCGCCCTTTCGCCAGCGTTTAGGCCGTTTTGACTGGTCGGTGATGGCGCCGGTATATGACCGGGTTTTCTCGGAGGGATTTTAGCAGCGAAGGATAGACCAGATAAGGCGCAGGCTATGTGCTTTGGCTGCAGGGAGGGACTGTTCAAATCGGTTTCAGCGCTAAGGCGGTGTGGATAGTATTGGCCATACCGGAACGTATTCGACTGTTGGAAATTGGTTTTTCCAGGAGCACATTTATCGCACGCCCTTCGCGAACATGAAGGACCATTCAAGCCATCTTGTGAAGTACAGGGAGCGTGATTTGATAACCCGTATTGAGCAACGACAAAATAAGATTTAATTTAAAAGATATGAACGAAATTATTTGTCCTAACTGTAAAAAGACATTCAAGGTAGATGAGGCAGGTTTTGCGGACATCCTTAAACAAGTTCGCGACCACCAGTTTGAAGAGGAAATTCGGAGCCGACTTGCGCTTGCAGAAAGAGAGAAGGCTATTGCCATCAAATTAGCAGAAGAAACGATAAAAAATTCTCTCCAAGAAAAACTCTCCAGAAAAGACCAGGAATGGACTGACCTCAAAGCCAAAATGGAAGTTGAGTGGCATCAAAAATTATCGCTCAGAGAAAGTGAATTGTTGCAACTCAAAGCTAAGATGGACAATGCCGAAGTGGTGAAGGAATTGGCGGTGTCTGAAGCCACAAAGAAAATTGAGAAGGAGCGCGATGAATTGTCTCATGCCATTCAAATGAAAGAGACCGAAAAGGAACTGCTTCAAAGGTCTTTAACGGAACAGTTTACGTCAGAACTGAAAGAGAAGGACGCTATAATAAAACACAAGGACGAAGAAATAGCCCTTAGAAAGGAGATGAAGGCCAAGCTATCGACAAAAATGATCGGCGAAACGCTGGAACAACATTGTGAGACAGCATTCAACCAGCTTCGCGCAACGGCCTTTCAAAAAGCTTATTTTGAAAAGGACAACGACTCAAAATCAGGGAGCAAAGGTGATTATATTTATAGAGAAAATGATGACGCAGGGAATGAGATCATTTCGATCATGTTTGAAATGAAAAACGAAGGGGATGAAACAGCAACCAAAAAACGAAATGAAGATTTTCTAAAAGAACTTGACAGAGACAGAACAGAAAAGAAATGTGAATATGCTGTTCTTGTCTCGCTGCTGGAAGCGGATAGCGAGTATTACAATTCTGGAATAGTGGATGTATCGCATAAGTTCCAAAAAACGTATGTTGTTCGACCTCAATTTTTCATACCCATCATTACGTTATTGCGCAATGCCGCCATGAACGCTGCGCAATACAAAGCAGAGCTGGCCTTGGTCAAAAGTCAGAACATTGACATTACTAATTTTGAAGAAAAAATGAATATGTTTAAAGACGGCTTTGCCAGAAACTATGACTTGGCAAGTCGCAAGTTTAAAGATGCGATTGATGGAATTGACAAAACCATAAAGGAATTG
>WGOA01000071.1 GCA_016124275.1 Bacteroidota bacterium | reverse complement strand
GGCAGGTTGAGGGAGCGCGGGTTTGCAGGAGCCTGTGCCGACAACGGAGAAGAAGCGCAGTTCTTACAACCGGACACCAGCAATTCAAACGGATACAGCGTGTCCACCATGATGGTGGTTCCACCCAGGAATGGGGGCAGAATGGCCGTAACCGTCAAATCTCCGATAATGTTGTAGGTGCCTGGAGCCACTCCACTGGGGTTACCGGTAAGCACAACACAGCCGCTAGTGCTGGCTGGATACACACAAGAACCGGGATTACAAGCGAAGGAAAATCCGGGAGGCAAACCTGTCACCGTGTTAATGGTGTAATCGACGACCGTAGCGAACACACCGGGCAAAATTTGGAGGCTCGGGGGCACGATGGCCGTAACGGTTTGAGAAAAAGAACTGGTGCAGGTGTAGGCTACATCAAACTCGGGAGGCCAGATTTCGCCTGGATCCCCGATGTCAATCGCATTGGGGTTGGGGGTACAGACCTGGGCTACGGCGAGGGTAGCGGTAGCGGTCAGCCCCATCAATGTTGTGAAAAGTTTTTTCATGAGTTACTTGGTTTAGGTCGGGTTAGCGCCTCGTAAGCAGCACCTTGGAACATCCAAGGCGAACAAGGCACTCCAATATAGCAGGTTATCCGCATACCAGGAAACGAAAAATGTCAAAACGACAAGAAGGCTGATTTTAAGCGCAACAAACCCCGACTTTGGCCAATATTGCTGCTTAAACCGAGAACATTTCGCCCAAAAATGGGAGGACCACGTTGGCGTACCCCTCTTGTTCAAGCACTGCCTTGAAAGGAAGTTGACGCTCCGGCTCCCCATGGACCAAAAACAGCTGACGCAATCGCTTAGGCTCCTGGCTTTTGAGAAAGTCCAACATTTCGCGCTGGTCGCCGTGTGCGCTGAACGAAGACAGGGATTCAATCCGCGCCCGGACCATTTTCTCCTCGCCAAAAATCCGGATCGTGTCTGCGCCAGCTGCCAAACGCGCTCCAAGGGTGTGCGGCGCACAATACCCTACCATTAAGATGGTGTTGTCCGGGTCTTCAATGCTGTTGCTGACATGGTGCTTGATCCGGCCTGCTGTAATCATTCCACTGGCCGAAATAATAATGGCTGAACGGACTTTATTCAGGCTTTTCGAGTCTTCTACCTTGGTGATGTAATGCAAGCGTTTGAACCCAAATGGATCGGGATCTTCCAGCATGTAGCGGTGCATCTCTTCATCAAAACAGTCCGGATGCAGCCGAAAAACGTCTGTGGCATTGACCGCCATCGGGCTGTCTACAAAAATACTCACCTCCCGGGGAAGGCGCCCTTCGTTTTCGAGCCGGTCAATGGTATAGACCAACTCCTGGGTCCGGCCTACGCTGAAGGCCGGAATAATCAGTTTGCCCTTTTTCTCTACACAGGTTTCCTGAATGATCGCGAGCAAACGCTCGTCCTGATCCGGTGTATATTCATGAATCTTATTTCCATAGGTGGACTCACAAATCAGGTAGTCGCAGGGCAGCATGGGTTTGGGATCGCGCAAAATGGGGCGGTTCGGGCGGCCAATATCCCCGGTAAACCCAAAAAAGGTGTCTTTCATGCCGCCGCGCCGAATCCGCAGCGTCACAGAAGCGGAACCCAGAATATGGCCTGCATCGCGGAACAGCACATCCACATCGGGATGAATCGGAAACCACTTTTCGTAGGGGAATGAAGCAAACTGGCCCAAAGCCCGGGCCGCATCTTCTACCGTGTACAAAGGCTGAATGCCGTGTTCCTGTTTAGCTGTTTTTGGACTCCTGGACTTGCCCTCTGCCCGGCGCTGTTCATACTCCGCGTCCTTTTCCTGGATCTGCGCACTGTCCAACAGCATGATAGAGCATAAATCCCGCGTTGCCGGCGTGCAGAAAACAGTACCCGAAAAACCGTCTTTGACCAATTTTGGAATTCTGCCGCTGTGGTCAATGTGCGCGTGGGATAAGACCACAACATTTACGGATTCCGGCTCAAAAAACCATTCCCGGTTAAAACTCTCCATCTCGTCTTCGCTGCCTTGGTAAAGGCCGCAATCGAGTAAAATCCTGAACCCGTCATCGAGGGTCAATAAATGGCAACTGCCGGTAACTGTTCCGGCGGCTCCACAAAATTGTATGGTCATGCCGTGAAATTCCACATTCCCTTCCAGCCCGCAAACCCCGGGTTGTATTGCGCTTAATTCCGGGCAGGTTTCGGGCGAAGGGCTTCTGGCTCCTCCTGCAAAGGATGGTTCGAAAACTCCAGGTCAAAGGCTATAATGGCGTTGTGCATGGCCCTGTAAACACGGTCGCGCAACGCGGGCAAATCCTGAGCAGTAAGCCCTGAAGTTGGAATCGGCGCAAGGTAAATGGCCTTCATACGACCGGGTCGAAGCATGTTGCTGCCCATGGGCATCAAGGTTCGGGTGCCAATAAACACCAACGGAACTACCGGAATGCCTGCAGACAAAGCTGCATCAAAAGCCCCATCGTAAAAACGGCCAAGGGGTTCCATTCCCCGGTTTCGGGTGCCTTCCGGAAACACGCAAAAGGACACCCCCTGCCCCGCCAGCATTTTAATGGCTTCCCGACTGCTTTTACGGCTCTCCGGATTGCTGCGGTCCACAAAAACGGCAATGCGCGAGAACATGAACCCCAGCAACGGAATGCTCTTCAGTTCCTTTTTGACCAAAAAACGCATACCGTGCCGGAAGGCGAATGAACCGATCAGCATGTCAAGCGTGGAACCGTGGTTGGGGGTAAACAAGTAAACCCCGTTGGGGTCAAGCGCCGTTTGTTGCTCCATGGAAAATCGGACCCCGCACAGGGCACCCCAAACAATGGCAACGCCATTGTTGACGTACAAAAGCCGGCGCTCCCGCCCTTTGCGGCTGGTAAAGAGGCTTACAAGCGCATAGCCTGCCGCCCCCAAGACCAACACGGCAAAAAAAACCGAGTAGGCCCAAAGGGAGTAAACGAAATAGGCTGTTTGTTGGACCAGCTTCATGGAGCCTTGAGCGATCGTCGTTCCTGGTGTGAAACCCCTTCGAACTAACCTGCTCACGAAGGCAAGTTAGCCTGAGCAGTCGTAAAATGCCCAACGATAGCAGAGAACTCCGCACAGCGTGGAAAACTTTCCAACAACCCCCTGGTGGACTCTTTCTTCTTCCTGATTGAAAAGCACCGGGGTACTTTTACGCTCGCGTGTACGCCGTTGTTGACATTGAAACCACGGGATCCCGATTTGGGGAGGACCGGATCACGGAAGTAGCCGTGTACCTGACCGATGGGGAAACCATCACCGGGGAATGGTCCAGCCTGGTCAACCCAGGCGTTGATATCCCGCCGTTCATTACCAACCTGACGGGTATTGACAACCACCTGGTGGCCGATGCCCCTTCCTTTGCGGACTTGGCGGAAACCATTGCCAGTTGGACCGACGACAAAATCTTTGTCGCGCACAACGCCGCCTTTGATTACCACTTTCTGCGGCGCGAATTTGAGCGAATCGGCCAGGTTTTTCAGCGAAGACGGCTGTGCACGGTGCAGGTCTCCCGCAAAATATTCCCCGGACTTCCCTCCTACAGCCTGGGCAAGCTCTGCGACAGGCTGGGCATTCCCATCAGCGACCGGCACCGCGCCCACGGCGATGCCCGCGCCACAGCCTTGCTCTTGTCCATGCTGGTGGACAACGATCGGCGCGGTGTGCTGGCCAAAACGCTCAAACACGGCTCTGGCGAGCGCAACCTTCCCCCGAATGTGCCGCAGGCCCGTTTTCTGGCGCTTCCCGAGCGCACTGGCGTGTACTACTTCCACAACGAAAAAGGGCAAGTCATCTACGTAGGCAAAGCCCGCAACATCCGCAGCCGCGTGGCTTCGCATTTTGCTGCAGCAGAACGCCATCCTACGGAAGCCCGAATGCGGCACCTGGTGCACGACCTCAGTTTTGAAGAAACAGGCAGCGAGCTGGTAGCCCTGTTGCTGGAATCCATTGAAATCAAGCGGCATCAGCCCATGTTTAACGCTGCGCAGAAACAATGGCAGGCCAATTACGGGCTCATCCACTACCTGGATCAAAAAGGCTACCAACGCCTCGGGGTACTGAAGACCAACAGCCGAAAACCGTCCCTTCTTACCTTCCCGGATATGCTGAGCGCGCGCAATTTTTTGCAGCGAAAATGCAGTGATTTCAACCTCTGCCCGCGCCTTTGCTCGCTGCAAACCGTTACGGGGCCTTGTTACGACCGCCGCGCCGGCGCCTGCGATGGTGCCTGTGAAGCTGCGGAATCAGCGGAACAATACAACCAGCGCGTAGCCGCCGCACTGGCTTCGTTTACCGCTGAATTTGGCAGTTTAATGATCATCGGGCGCGGCCGACAACCGGAAGAGCGCTCGGTCATCGCCGTGGAAAACGGGCATTACCTCGGTTTCGGATATTTTTCGCCAGAATTAACAGGAGAAGATCCCGCCTTGATTCGGTCCTGCGTTAAACACCAGCCCGATAACCCGGATGTACAGCGCATCCTCCAGACCTACCTGCGCTCCGGACACCGCGATCGGGTACTGGAATACGCAACGGATTAGCAGCGCAAACAGCGGCCCTTCCACCGTATCAATTATTATGTTATGGGGAAGGGCTCCCGTCAGGTGGGCAAGGGTTTTGAAAACGGCGAGTGAAGTTTTCGGCGCACAAATTCACTTATAAGTGATGTAGCCACTGCGTTATGCCCCCCGTGCGGAATGATTAAATCAGCGTACTCGCGCGAAGGTTCTACGTAGCGCTCGTGCATGGGACGAACAGTTTCCAGGTAGCGGCGCAACACCTCGCCGGCATCACGCCCGCGCTCGGCAATGTCGCGCTCAACAATCTGAACCAACCGCTGATCTGCCGCCAAATGCATGAACAGCTTAAGGTCGAGCAGCGCGCGAAGCGGGGCGTGCGTTAGCACCAGAATGCCCTCTAAAATCAAGACCGGTCGCGGAACAACCGTGACGGTTTCGTCTAATCTTTTGCAGGATAAAAAATCATATACAGGCTGATCAATTTCCTGACCTCGTCTAAGGGAGGAAACATGCTCAACCAACAGATCAAAATCTATTGCCGCGGGGTCATCAAAATTATAGGATAACTTTTCTTGTAGTGATAGCGCGCTTAAATCTTTGTAGTACGCATCTTGCGGAATGACGGCAATGTCCTCACCCGGCAATGCATGCATGAGTGCACGCACAAATGTGGTTTTTCCACAACCCGACCCCCCCGCTATGCCCAGTACAATCACAACGCAAAAGTACGGGTAAAGGTCATCCTTCAAAACCCAGCTCCGCCATTCCCTGCATGCCAGCCATGACCCGATCAACCCGGGGGTTCATGACAGTAAACCAAAGGGGTGGAACCGTGGCCAGCAGCACCATAGCCGGGTAACCGGCCGGCATTTGCGGGGCATCGTCAAAGTGTCGCAAGATCTGGTAAGGTCGGCTGGCCAGGTAGTGGTGATCCGAATGCCTGGTCAACTCGTACAGCATTAAGCGACCGTAAGGGTGGCTGGAATTCCAACTGTGGTGCGGCATGACACGCTCGTATCGCCCACTGGTTTTTTTCTGGCGGCGCAATCCATAGTGCTCGATGTAATTGACCGTTTCCAGCAAACCGATGCCTACGGCAGATGCCACCACGAAACTCAGCAGGCCAGCCCATCCAAAAAACCAGGCTACGGCAACAACAAGTGCCGTCTGAATAAGGGTAAATCGAATCATTTCATTTGCCGGAGACCAAAAACCAAGCCCTTTTGTGGCCAGCCTTTCGCGTTCCAAACGCCAAGCCGATCGATAGCCACCCCAAACACTTCGCGGTAAAAAGTGGTACAGCGAAACTCCGCGTTCCGCTGAAGCCGGGTCGTCTTCGGTGCTGACATGGCGGTGGTGGCCGAGGTTATGCTCAATGATAAAATGCATGTAAAGTGTTGAGGCCAACAGCGTTTTGGACAATGCGCGGTCCAGTGCTTTGACCCGGTGGCCGAGTTCATGCGCTACATTGATGCCCAATGCGGCGGAGGCTACGCCCATGGAGAGCGTCTTGCCCACCCACTCCAGCGTGCTGAGTTGGCCAAAACCGACCTGATAAAGAAAGAAACCCATCAACCCCCATTGGATGGGAACATTGGCATAGAGCAACGCGTCAAAGAAAGGATCCTTGCGGGCGGCTTCCTCTTCGGCTGCACTGAGGTTGGCCGGGCTCACGGGAAGGAGCACTTCCAGCAGCGGCACCAGACCGAAGGCATAGGCAAGGCCCAAAAAGGACCAGCCATCTGGCAGGTACAAGGCCAGGAAAACCATCACCGGAACATTAAACCCAAGCAGGTATTTCCAGGAGCGCATGATTGTAGAAATTTTGATGGCCGTAAGAAGATGCGGTGAGCGGCTTTGCAGCAACGCTAAACTTTCAACACGAATATAGTTTAGCAAGTACAGAAAAACCAAATTTTTGGCGCGATTATTCCGATTTTGCCGACTTTGCCACCATGGGTCGAAAGTTTCTGGACAAAACAAGGTCTGAAGACGGGGAGCTTAAGCGCCGTTGGGCTGCTGCTTTGACGCCACTTTTTATGGAAAGGGGGCTCCGGAACTTTCCTATGGACGCCGTTGCTTCGGAATTGGGGGTGAGCAAAGCCACGCTGTACAAGCATTTTCGTTCGCGCGAAGAAATTCTGGATCTCGCGCTTTTGCTCAAACTCGCCGAAATCAGGCGCTACCAGGCCAAGCTGAGCGATCCTACCCTGCCCTACCTGGAGCGCTTTCTCGAGGCCCTTCAAATTGCCTCTTCAGAGCTTACCTCTATTTCTACCTTGTTTCTGGCCGATCTGAACGCTATGCACCCCAACGTCTTTCAGCGCGTCAGGCACTTTATGGACGAAGCCCTGGCAGCGCTCGGAGCTTTTTATGAGGAAGGCATCCGGCGGGGCGAATTGATTCAGGTACCTGCTGCGGTATTGGTGCTCACCGACGAACTGTTCTTCGCCAAGCTGGCCGATCCTGATTTTCTTCAAGCGCGTGGATTGTCAGTTCAGGAGGCGCTGGATGCTTACTTTATGCTAAAATTTGGCGGTATGTTTAGGCGTCCCCTCCTCGACTCGCCTCAGGTCAACCGCTTGCTATCCAGCTGGTTAAACGGCAAAAAATCAGGCGAACCTCTTGCTGGAAGCACTCCGGTGATTCATCAGGACGGGCAGGAAAACGGGCGGGAAAACGTGCAGGAAGAAGGGAACCCTTGACTCGCTTAAATCGTTTGTCGGACTATGAATTCTACTCAGCTAAGCATCAGCCCCGATGTCCTCAAACAAGGCATGTCTTACGACGCCTACAAACACCTGATGCGCACGCTTCTTGATGCGGGAAAGACTACAGGCGCCAATCAAAGTCCGGAAATGATCGGCTATACGGAGCTGAATTGGCAGCGCATGCACCGCGTAGAAAAAACCGTCACGCTGGATCCGAATCTGGAACAGCGCTTGCTCCGTTTAGAACGGCCTGTACATTGGTTGGTATTGAGCGAGCCCTGGTGCGGCGACGCCGCCGCGTCTGTTCCGGTTCTCCAACTGATGGCAGCTGCCAGTCCTGCGGTGCAACTCAGCTTGTTGCTGCGCGACGAAAACCTTTTCCTCATGGACCAATACCTGACGGATGGAGGCAGGGGAATTCCAAAATTGATCGCCGTCGATCCGCAAACCCTGCAACCGTTGTACACCTGGGGCCCGCGACCAGAACCCGCCCAGGAATTGGTGCGCGCCTACAAGGCCAACCCCAATCGGGAACCTTATGCAGAATTTGTGGTTCAATTGCAGCTTTGGTATGCCAAAGATCGCGGCCACACGATGCAACAGGAATTTCTGAACTTGATTTAATGTAATTCATTATATTGATACGATTTATTGACATACGAAGAAACCAGGATTCACAAAACGAAATCAATCCCGAGAACGAGAATCAACACCTCTACCTGAGCTTGTTTTTTCCGATGCTGCTGGTGGTGCTGATTTGGATTGTCAAGTTCTTTGAACTCGGCAGCGGCATTGATCTTTCCGGATTTGGGGTTTTTCCCCGCACCCTGCACGGATTGATTGGCATCCTGACCGCACCGCTGATTCACGATGACGTCAAGCACGCGTTCGCCAACAGCATTCCGCTGTTGGTGCTCGGTTTTCTGATGTACAACGCCTACCGAAAAGTAGCTTTGAAGAGCGTGATGATCATCTGGCTGCTCAGCGGAATTGGCATTTGGCTGATCGGCCGGCCGGCTTACCATATCGGAGCGAGCGGGGTGGTGTTTGGCATTAACTTTTTTATTTTCTTCTCCGGGCTTTTCCGGTTAGACATGCGCTCGCTTGCCCTTTCGCTGTTGGTGGCTTTCGCTTACGGCAGCATGGTCTGGGGAATCTTTCCAGTTGATTGGAAAATCAGTTTTGAGGCCCACGCCATGGGAGCACTTTCCGGAGTTTTGCTGGCCTGGTGGTACCGTGAGGTGGATCGCCCGCCAGAAGTGCGCTGGGATGATGAAGAGGAAACCCCTGTTCCATCCTCTTCCGAAGCAATACCGGTGCAACCGTCGGCATCGACCTGGAGCCCCGGTGTGGATCCAAAAACTTTTTTGGACCAGCCCTCCGATCCGCTATCGCCGTCCAGGCCTTCCTCTGCCTCGGGCGAAGGGGCCTGATGAACCTGGAACAACGATACTGCTATGCTGAGTGATCTGGTGCCCACAGCTGATGGGTCGTGTACCGTTAAAGATGCCCGAACAGGCGAACACTACCATTCGCTCCACGGCGCAGAGACGGAATCACTGCATGTTTTCATCCAGGCTGGCCTGGAGAAGGCGATGGCCGACTTTGAGGGTCCGCTGTTGGTCCTGGAGGTGGGGTTCGGCACAGGCCTCAACGCCTTGCTCACCTGGCAACACGCGGTAGCCAGACAGCGGGCGGTGGAGTACCTGGCGTTGGAGCCTTTTCCTTTGGCAGAAAGCATTATACAGGCCTATCACACGCCAGCCATGGATGCCGCCTGGCATCCTGCTTTTCTGTCGCTCCACGGGCTGGACCCGGCGCATTCGCCGCTCAGGGAGCAGGGCCTTTCGCCCAAAAGCCAAAAAAGTGCTTCTGCAGCAGCGCTCCAGCCCCCTTTACCCGGTTTTTTTTCTTGCCGGGTGCTGCATAGTCCGATACAAACTGCGGCGTTGCCCGGTCTTATTCAGTTGGTTTACTACGACGCATTTTCTCCGGAGCACGAGCCTGCCTTGTGGACGGACCTCATCTGGCAAAAATTGTTTCTATTGCTCGCTCCAGGTGCGGTGCTGGTGACTTATTGTGCTAAAGGAAGCGTGCGCAGAGCCTTGGGCGAAGTGGGATTTTCCGTCGAGCGGCTGACCGGTCCACCCTTCAAACGGCACATGCTTCGCGCGGTCAAACCCCGTCACAACCCTTCCTGATCTGACCGTAGGAAACGCCTGTACTGCGCCTACTTTTGATGCATAACACGACGGCAACACTTCTGGCGAAAACGACGCGAAACGGAAGCAAGACGGGGCCTCAACCCAGGCAACGGCAGCTCAGAAAAGCGGTGATCGCACAGCAAGTGTCCACGATAAATCCTCCCTTAGTTTGCTCGTTTGCCCGGCGATCCTAGATTGCCGGGCAACGTGTTTTTGGGAAGGTCCGGCGCGGACACCCCCGCGTTGCTGCGTAGCTTTAGCGCGTGACGAAGCAACCAAAGGACACGGTGCTGGTGGTCGGTTTTGGCATTGCCGGAGCGCTGGTGAGCTGGTTTCTTGAGAAACATAACATAAATTATGTAGTCGTGGACGATGCCGCCCCCGGCAGCTCCAGTCCTGTTGCTGCGGGGTTGATCAACCCACTGGCCGGTCGCAGCCTTGAACTTGCCCATGATTTAAGCCGCTTTCTGCCTTTCGCCAGAAGTACTTACCAACAACTGGGCGAATTTTTGGGCCAGAACATTTGGATCGACCGGGAATTCTTGACCTTGCTCCGCAATGAGCAGGAGCGCAAACAATGGCAATCCAGAGCGCTGGACCCCGGTGTGCAGGAATTTTTGGCTCCAATGGACCTGGAATCATCCCCTCCCAGCCATGCCTTGGCTGAGGCAGGCGTGGCCCGTGTACGCGGCGGCGGTCAGGTTTCTTTTTCTGTTCTGCTCCAGGCTTTTTCCAACCATCTGGACCAGCAGGGCCGCTTCTTGCGTCAACCGTTTCACTATTCGGAGCTTAAGGCGGGAGCTGCCGCATCAACCAACGGCATACCCTGGACATTCCAGGGGCGAACCTTTTGTGCCGTGCTCTTTTGCGAAGGGTACCGCGCTCGTGACAATCCGTGGTTCGCCCAACTGCCCTGGCGCGTCAACCGGGGACAGCGGTTGTTGTTGCGCATTCCCGGATTGATGACAGGCCCTTTCAATGCGCCGGCCGTTTGGCGCAAACAGGGGCTTCTTGCGCCTGTTGGACCCGACCAATTCTGGCTCGGTTCGGTAAACGACTGGGATCAGGTCAGCCCTGAGCCTGCGCAGGCTGCGCGTCAGGCCTTGTTGGCCCTGCTGAACACCATGACTGATTTTCCCGGACAAATGCTGGACATCAGCGCGGGTATCCGACCGGTTTTAAAGGACCGAAAACCTGTGGCTGGCTTCCATCCTCAATTCCCATCCCTCGGCCTGCTCAATGGATTAGGCACCAAAGGAGCGCTGCTCGGACCTTGGTATGCCGCAGCGTTGGTTGACGCATTGGCGGAGGCACAGCCTTCTGCCCGTAGAAGCGTGTTCCAAACCGCAGAGCAAGATCGGTCTTCGCTGCTCCGGAACGTGAGCCCGGCACGCTTTATGGTGTAGCCACGCTGAGGCTTTCTCCTTTACTTCGCAGGGTATGCGCTGCCCTTCTCCACCTGCTATGATCATGCGCCTGTCTTTATTTGTTTCTGTTTTGCTGGCTGTTGCTGGGCAAGGTTTTGCTCAACAATACGACTTCCGGTATTGGTCGGTGGCGGAGGGCCTTCCAAAAGCCGGAGTTTATTCCGTTTTCCAAGACAGCCGGGGCTATCTGTGGATAGGCACCGAAGGTGGTGGAGTGCACCGTTTTGACGGGCGGGTTTTCCAATCGTTTGGTCCCGACCCGGACCTGGCGGGCCTCGATGTTCGTGCAATCGCCGAAGACAGCCAGGGCAGGATGTGGTTTGGCTCAGAACAAAGCGGGGACGCAACGGGTAGTTTGTCCAGCTATGATGGGCGAACCTGGAAAGTCTTCGATCTTCCAGGAGGAAAGGGGCCTGCGTTACCACCAAAGCAGCAAATCACCACAGACCAAACAGCGGCTGAATCCGGCCATCATACCGCGGCAATCCTGGTTTCGGAATCGGGTACAGCAGATATCCGCTGCCTGAGTGTTCAACCTGCAGACCCGGAAAATGGCAGATTTGCAGAGCGACTCTGGGTGGGCACGGCCGATCGCGGCTTGCTTTGTTTCCAAAATGACGAGTGGGTCAAGGTTGCTGGCCTGAACGACCTTCCACAAAGCCCTGTTCGTGCCCTGTTAACCGACAACCAGGGCAGATTGTGGATAGGAACCGATGCTGGACCCGCCATGCTGGACGGCGACAAGCTTCATGTCTTTGGCCTGGCCGATGGACTGCAGCCCAGAGCCGTTTTAACCTTGTTCCAAGACAGGTCAGGCAATATCTGGATGGGCACCGAAAAAGGCGCCTTGCGCTACGATGGGACTTCTTTTTACTTGCTAACCCCTTCCGATGGCCTCATTCATCCGCGCGTTCGCGCCATTGGCCAGGACCGACAAGGTCGAATGTGGTTTGGCACGTTGCGCGGACTGAGCCGCTACAATGGAAACTCGTTCGAGAACTTTGGACCGCAAAATGGTTTGACGTCCGAACGCATACGAAGTTTGCTTGTTGACCGCGAGGGAAACCTCTGGCTTGGAACTTTTTTCGGTGGAATTGCCCGTTTCCGAAGCGATGCCTTTGTTCACTACGGGGGCCGTGACGGCTTACCGGCTGCCGTGGTTCGCGATATAGCATCCGGCAATGGAACCCTGGCGCTCGCAACCTGGGATGGCCTGGTCCTCCTGCGAGAAGGCAAGGTAGAGCGGCTTGATACCCTGGAGGGATTGCCCTCCCAAACCCTGGAGTCGGTGGCCGTTGACGCCTATGGCCAGATTTGGATGGGGTATGGCAACGGGGGCCTTGGGCTGCTTTCGAACGCCGCTTTGCTCACCGTACCGCTCGACCCGCAAACCGCCAAGAGCCTTATTCGGCACATAGCCGCAGAAAAACCTGGTCCGGTTTGGTTCCTGACCGACGACGGTATGCTTTTCTGGGCAGACCCTCCGACGCAAGGATCTACCGTGGCTGTCAACGCCTGGGGCTTCGCCGGTAAAGGAGCGTTGCTGAGCGCAGCCAAAGACGGGGGAATTTGGCTCGGTACCCGCAGCGGCGAAATCGCAAAACTTAGGGCAACGTCGCTGGAAAGGACCCCGCTGCCTGCCACCGGGCTGCCCCAAAACCTGACACCATTAACCAGCCTTCCGGCAAATTGGACGGGGCCCCTATTAGCACTGACCGAGGCTCCTGACGGGGCATTGTGGGCTGGCGGAACAACGGGGCAATTAGCGCGCTGGAACGGGCGCTCCTGGACTGTTTTTGAGGCCCTCCAGCCTCAGATTGGCCTGGACATTGGGAACCTTGTTTTTGACCACAAAAAACAATTGTGGTTGACCCTGGATCGAGGTCTGCGGCGAATCACGCTGGACGAAGCGGGCATGCCCGTTGATTTGCGCAAGTATGATGAGCGCGATGGCTTTCAGGCAGGGGCAGCGCTGCCTGGCGCCGCACAGGTTGATGACCGGGGCCGGCTTTGGTTCGGCACGCCGAGGGGATTGAGCAGTTTCCGGGCAACGCCTCAGGATACTGCCGGAGTTGCTCCGCTGGTCCATTTGGATGGACTGCGTTTGTTTTCGCAGCAAGCAGATTGGGAACAAGCTGGCGATACGCTTCTTCCCTGGTCTAATCTGCCCGCTGGCCTGAAACTGGCTTCCCGGCAAAACCACCTCACCTTTGAATTCACGGGCATTTCGCTGGGTGCTCCGGGAGCTGTGCAATACCGCTGGAAACTGTCTGGATTTGATGCCGAATGGGTCCAGGGAGGCGACCGTCGCTTTGCCACCTATTCCAACTTGCCACCTGGTTTCTACCGCTTCCTGGTCTATGCGGCGGATGCTGAAGGGCGGTGGAGCAAGGTTCCCGCAACGTACGCCTTTCAAATAAATCGCCCCATTTGGAGCCATCCGCTAATGATTTCCGCCTCGGTCTTGATGGCTGCCTTGGCTTTTTTTGGGGCGGTTCGGCTCCGCACTGCTTCCATCAGCCGCAGCAAAGCCGAATTGGACCAGAAAGTGAAGGAACAAACCGCGGTGATTGCCGGGCAAAAAACAGCATTAGAAACAGCACTCCTGCAGGCGCAATCAGCGCGCAGCGCCGCTGAGTACAGCGAAAAAGCCAAGGAAATGTTCCTGGCCAACATGAGCCATGAAATCCGAACGCCCATGAATGCCATCCAAGGCATGACGAAACTGCTGTTGAACCAGGAACCGCGCCAGAGCCAGCTCAAGTACCTGAAAGGCATAGAACAGAGCTCCGAAAACCTGCTCGTGATCATCAATGATATTCTGGATTTCTCCAAAATCGAAGCTGGTCAAATGGTTTTTGAGCAGGTCAATTTTTGTCTTAGCGATGTGCTTGAAGGAGTCGTGTTGCTATTCGACCACAAAGCGGCGGAGAAAAAAATCAGCCTTTCGCATGCAGTGGACGCTGATGTTCCCGATTGGCTGGTCGGCGATCCAGCCAGGTTGACCCAGGTATTGATCAACCTCCTTGGCAACGCCATAAAATTCACTCATGATGGAGGGGTGTCGCTCCAGGTCA
Source organism: Bacteroidota bacterium (assembly GCA_016124275.1). Lineage (GTDB taxonomy): Bacteria > Bacteroidota > Bacteroidia > Chitinophagales > BACL12 > WGOA01. The sequence goes on along the minus strand of WGOA01000071.1, from coordinate 2,985 downwards.
GACGAATGGTTTCGCAAGACAATGACCTGCAACGTTTCCCGCTCAGCCTGCAGCCTGAGGAGGGTGAAGTTATTCGCTCTGAGGATCAAAATACTCCGTCTATAGGCCTTGAATTTGCCGTGCGCGATACGGGGATCGGAATAGCCCCCGAAAGGCAATCAGAAATCTTTGAGAGCTTTACGCAAGCAGCCAACAGCACCACCCGCCTGTATGGGGGCACAGGATTAGGCCTGTCCATCTGCAAACAATTGGTGGAACAGCAGGGCGGCCGAATTTGGGTTACGAGCCAGGCAGGAGAAGGCAGCGTCTTTGCTTTTTGCCTCCGTTTTGGCATTGGCCGGGAGGCCCATGATCAACCATCCGAAAATTCCGTGAACCTGCCCATACCGGAAAACTTGAGGATCCTTTTGTTGGAGGACAACGCTTTTAACCAAATCGTAGCTTGCGATACCCTGGAAGCACTTCTGCCTGGCGTGCAGATTGAGGTAGCAGAAAACGGGGTCGAAGGGCTCAAACTCCTGAAACATGCCGAATTTGATGTGGTCCTGCTTGACTTGGGCATGCCGCTGATGGACGGTTACCAAACTGCTGAAGCCATCCGCGCTGATGCGGAAACGAGGGTGCGGCAGACTCCCCTCATTGCGATGACGGCAGCGGCAACACAGACCGAAATAGACCGCTGCTTTGAGGCAGGTATGGATGAGTATGTTCCCAAGCCCTTTCATGCGGCTGATTTAGTTCAGAAGATCGTCAGCCAGGTAAACCGCATTCGCCAAACAACCATGCCAAAGCCAACGAACCCATGATCTTGCTATCCGGTTTTCAATTTTCATGGCTCCCATGGACGGTGGGTGCTGCAGTGCTGGTCCTGGTTCTGGCAGCGGTCCGCCTGCACATCCGCAGCCTTGTTTATGGACAGCGCCAGTTGAGGGAAGGGATTCGCAAGAAAACACAGGAACTGCGCCGTGAAACGGAAAGGGCTATTCGCTCAGAAAAAATAAAAGAGGAATTCCTGGCCAACATGAGTCATGAAATCCGCACTCCAATGAACGCTGTAGTGGGTCTGGTCAATCTGTTGTTGCACCAAGACCCCAGGCCTGATCAGCTCAAGTACCTTAAAACGCTTCGGCAATCCGCAAACCATTTGCTTGCCGTGATTGACGATATTCTGGATTTATCCAAGATTGAAGCAGGCAAACTTCCCATTCTGCGCGATGTCTTTGACCTGGACGAAATGCTGGAGGCCCTGCGAACCATGCTGGACTACCGCGCTACAGGAAAAGGGTTGCAACTGCTGGTTGAAAAAAGCCCGGGTACCCCGCGCTACGTGATCGGCGACGTAACCAGAATCAATCAGATTCTGGTTAACCTGGGCAGCAATGCCGTGAAATTTACGGAATCCGGCAGCGTCACCATTCGCGTAGCACCCATGGAGTTGCCCGACCAATCTCTTGTTGGCACAGGATTACATGGTACCACTGAACCAGGTTTTTCGGGATGGCTGCGTTTTTCCGTGACAGACACCGGCAATGGCATTTCTCCTGAGCGCCTTCCTCACATGTTTGAATCGTTCACCCAGGAGTCCAATACCATCACAAAGCGATACGGTGGAACAGGATTGGGGCTGGCCATCAGCCGCCGCTTAGCCGACTTGCTGAAGGGCAAATTGTACGCGACCAGTGAACCGGGTAAAGGTTCCACCTTTACGCTGGACATCCCTTTGCCCCAGGCAGAAGCGCCGCAGCATAACTCTGCTGCTGTGCAAGAACAAATCAACTTTGCTCCGAACCTGCAAATTTTGCTAGCCGAGGACGATTCCTTTAACCAAATGGTAGCTATTGACACCTTAGAGGCCCACATTCCAGGTATTAAAATAAACGTAGCATCTAATGGAAAAGAAGCCGTAGAAATGTACCGCAAACAAGCTCCGGACCTGATTCTCATGGATATACAAATGCCCGTCATGGACGGTCTGGAAGCCAGTCAATTGATTCGCAAAGAAGAAGATTTGAACGGTGGCAAGCGAATTCCAATTTTGGCTATAACCGCCAACGTTCTGCCTTCGGATGTGGAAAGGTGCCTGGCCGCCGGAATGAATGGCTTAGTTCCAAAGCCCTTTCAAGTAGAAGATCTCCTCCGGCAAATGAGCAAGGCACTTGCCCACCCATAATCTGGCGGCTCAGCCGGATTGAAAGTACCTTTACCTGCGGTAGTACCGATGATCGCATGACTAAAAATTCCATATTTTTCGCTGCGACCAAATTTTGACTTCCTCAGTTACCAGGGTAATCTTCGGTGCTTATGATGGAGCAACCATTTTGGATGGAGTCTTTAGAGAGACCAATCAGATCTACAAACAAGTCAAGCATGAATTTTATGAATTATAAACATATAGATTTAAGCTTTCTCATTCAGTTCACTTCCGGTGATCCAAGGCGCATGGAGCGCTATATCCAAATGTTTTTAACGGCAGCACCCGCTGGTTTGGCCACGATGAAACAACACTACGCTGCGGGGGAATGGGAACCCTTGCGTTCCGCGGCTCATTCCATAAAACCTCAGATTGCTTACATGGGCATTAGTTCACTCAAAGAAACCATCCAACAAATTGAAAACGACGCGCGGGAACAAACCAACCTCGACCGATTAGCAGAAGGCCTCCTGAATGTTGAACGAGTCTGCACAGAAGCTTTTGAAGAATTGGCACAGGCTTTGAATGACTTGAAAACCAAGCCCTGATGCAAAAACAACCTTTCTAAGGGCCAAGTTTGGGGATTCCCCACAAATGTTACTTTTACCTGTTATTTTATCCATCCTACACATCATGTCCCAAAGCAAAAAGCTCGTTTACGTTGTCGATGACGACCCGATGCAAATCCAAATGATGAGCGATCATCTTAAAGATAAATTTTCATTCGATATCCGCGGGTTCTCTACAGGCGAAGAAATGGTCAACAATTTGCCCAACAAGCCGGACATCGTTGT